>JAJRVO010000611.1 GCA_024277275.1 Chloroflexota bacterium | reverse complement strand
TAATTGTTCATTGCTAATTGTTCATTGCTAATTGTTCATTGCTAATTGTTCATTGCTAATTGTTCATTGCTAATTGTTCATTGCTAATTGTTCATTGCTAATTGTTCATTGCTAATTGTTCATTGCTAATTGTTCATTGCTCATTGTTCATTGCTCATTGTTCATTGCTAATTGTTCATTGCTAATTGTTCATTGCTAATTGTTCATTGCTAATTGTTCATTGTTCATTGTTCATTGCTAATTGTTCATTGCTCATTGTAATTTGGTTATGTGGCAATTGTGTGACAAAAGGGAGACAGTACGGGGACAGACACAGTACATAATCAAGACATAAGGCTCTGTTGATAGAGGCGCATAGTCCAGCGTGAGACATCCGTTGGTTTTGTTACAAAAATCAATGGATTGCGTGTAGAATGTTATTAATGTTCATCATCGACCACTTGGATGGGGTGGATTGGTTTTACGAAGCAGGCAAAGTAAAACTGACCACCGTACCCTGCCCCTCTTGACTTTCCAGCCACAGTTGGCCGCCATGAGCCAAAATCAGGGCTTGAGCGATAGCCAACCCCAGCCCGCTGCCGCCCTTGGCGCGAGAGCGCGCTCTGTCGGCGCGGTAAAAACGTTGGCCGATACGGGGCAAATCCTCCGGCGGAATGCCGATGCCTTCGTCGCGCACCTGCACCAGCGCCGATTGGTCCGGCCCGGCGGCAACACTAACCGTCACCGTCCCTCCGGGTTTGGAGTATTTGATGGCGTTGTCCAGCAGGTTAACCAAAACCTGCTCAATGCGGTCGGGGTCAAACCAGACCGGGGGCGTTTGGGAACCCGGTTCCATTTTTAGGGTCAAGCCTTTGGTTGCGGCCTGGGTCGCCAACCGCGCAATGGTAGCTTGAATCAAACCGGTCAAATCGCTCGACTCGCGGCGCAGATTCAATGCCTCCGAGTCGGCCCGCGACAGCGTCAGTAAATTGTTGACCAGCCGGATAAGGCGGTCGGTTTCGGTTTCCAGCGACTCCAAAAATTGGTCGCGCACCTCAAGGTCATCCACCGCGCCATCACGCAGGGTTTCAACCACCCCTTTAACCGTGGTCAACGGAGTGCGCAACTCGTGCGACACGTTGGCTACAAAATCGGTCTGCATCTGGCGGGCGGCTTGCAAGCGGGCGGTCATCTCGTTAAAGGTTCGACTCAGGCGACCGATTTCGTTTTTAGACCGAACCGGCACTTGCTGGTCAAATTGTCCCCGGGCCACGGCTCCGGCGGCTTCTGTCAACTGTCGCAAAGGTTTGGCAATGGCCCGTGACAGCATTAAGCCCACTATGCCCGATAACAGCAGGGCAATAGCCGTTGACAATAGCCAGCGGGTGCGCAGGTCGCGCAATACGGTCGTTATATCGTCCAGAGGTTGGCTGAGATAGACCACGCCCACCAGTTGGTTGTCGACCAGGGTGGGCAGAGCCAGATACATAGCGGCCTCCGGGCCGGATTGGTCGGTGCGGCTGGCGTATTGTCCGGTCAATGCCTGCGCTACCAGCGGGTCGGCCTGCAAATTTATACCCTGTTCCTCCTGCCGGGAATCGACCAGCACTACCCCTTGAGCATCCAGAATCCGAATACGGGTTTCCAGTTGGGCGCTGAATTGGAGCGACGCATCGGCCAGGTAGGTCAAATCTGCCTCGCCCGGCGCAAGCTCTTCGCCGGGCAAGAGCAGGTTTTCAGTTTGAAGAGAAAGGTTGTCGGACTGCTGCTGTTGGATGGTATTGTAGATTGAGACCCGGTCGGCCCTCTCCGCCGGAACGTCGCCGGGCGGGCCGGTGGAGATTGCTCCGGGAATGAGCGCTTGAGCCGTGATTTGGGCCTGGGTAATAAGGCTGTCTTCCGTGGCCTGTAAAAAGTAGCGTTCCAGAAAGGATAACAGCAAAAACCCCGATAAACCCATCGCCAAGATGATTACTGCCAGGTAGCTCAGGGGCAGCCGGATACGGATACTTGAGAACATAAGTTAGCGCCTTTTTAAACCAATGATGAATGATGAAGCCTTGCCTTGCAAGGGATGAATGATGAATTTTAACTGATTCATCATTCATCGTTCATAGCTCATCATTTTCTTGCATTTTATACCCCACCCCCCGCACAGTCACAATGACCTCAGTTTTGGGCGCGGCCTGGCGTAGTTTGGTTCGCAGTCGCTTGACAACGGCATCAACCACGCGCAGGTCGCCGTGGTAATTGTAGCCCCAAACCTGATCCAAAAGTTGTTCCCGGCTCAGTACCCGCCCGGCGTGCTGTGCCAGAACGCGCAACATCTCGAATTCCAGCGTGGTCAGTTCCAGCAGTACCGCGCCCAGACGAGCTTCATAGCGGGCGACGTCTACCGTCAGCGCGTTTACCTGGATGGTCTCTGATGGCGATTCTGAAGTTCGGGGGACGACTCGGCGCAGCACATTTTTAACCCGGGCCATCAACTCGCGCACGCTAAAGGGTTTAACCACGTAATCGTCGGCCCCTAACTCCAGGCCAACTACCCGGTCCACTTCGGCATCACGGGCGGTGAGCATGATGATAGGCACATCGCGTTCACGGCGCAGGATTCGACACACCTCCAAGCCATCCAACCGGGGCAACATCAGATCAAGGATGATGAGGTCAGGCTGTTCTTGTCGGGCCTGGACCAGGGCTTGCTCGCCATCTCTGGCAATGACCACTTGATAGTTAGCCCGTTTCAGGTTGTAAGACAGCATATCTATAATGGGAGGTTCGTCATCAACAATAAGAATTTTGGCAGGCATAAACGTAGACCGATTTTGGATTTTGGATTTTTGGTTTGACCGAGTAAGGGTAAATCCAAAAGTGTGATTGTTGCTGAACAACTGCTGCCAGATCGACAATTTTTTGCCGGTGTTGGCCTAATTAGAACCGTAAATTATACGGTTATTTTTTATTGTAACAGAAACCGGGGCGCTGGTAAAGGAGTATTTGTGACAAGATGATGACAAAAGGGGGATAAAAAATATATCACATCAAGATTTGTCAGGAATGCTCGTACAACGGGCTGGCTGTAATAGTCAGGTAGCAAACCATCAGAAACAGGGCAAAAAGGAGAGTGACGCCAAAAGCGCCGGGGTGATGCAGAGGATTAGCCAATCGGGTAAAAACATCGGCCAATATAGCCTGCGGGTGAAAAATTAAATCCCAACTGTTCCAGCGTAAGAAACGTCCCAGGTAAATTCCCAACCCGCTCAAACCTACAACGCCAACCACAAATAGCCAGCTCGCCAGGGAACCGACCATAGCCTTAACCACTGTCTGCATAGCCCGCAGTGAAAAGATACCCAGAAAAAGGCCCGTCCAGGCAAAAGCTGAAAGCAGAATAACATCGTACCAGATTGGCACACCTGAGCTGTATCGCAAATGCAAAAAATCTGTGACAAGGTAGGGCGCATTAGGGAAGAAAGCCATCCACACCAGACCAGGCATCAACAGAACCCACCAACGCCGGGGTTGACGCCGGTAAATGTGAACCATCCACAGGCTGCCCAGATAAGGTATCCAGGCCAAAAATAGATTCCAAACCAGAAAGTGATAGTTCCAGGAGTCGCTTAGATAGACCCGACCGGCAAAAAGAGTACAGGCCAGCAAGGTAGATAGCGCCATTGGGTACAAAGCTTGACGTATAAAAAAATGGTGTATTTGTTTAAACCGGATAATCAATTTTGTCCTCCAAAAAATATTATCATTATATAGATTTATGCAGTACCTAGATTGTCTATACACAAGTACTGTAGCATATTTAAGGTGGTTGGTCAAGTGCATTACTCCACGTTTTTCCGACGATTGGCGTCGTTGCGGGCAACGTAACTCGGTTCAAAAATAAAACGTTGGAACAAGCGTGGAGAAGCGCGGTAAAAATTAGGGGTTGGCTTGCGCCGGGGTTATTTGTTGGCTCAGCCGTTGGGCCTGGATTAAACCCCAGACGCCCAAAACCAAAGCCAGCACAAGCAAGCCTACAATAATCAGGAAGGTATCTTGCAGTCCGGCCACTTGAGCAACCGTTGGGGCAGTAGTTGCGCCCCCTTCTAAGATGCTCCCGGTGTGATAGGCAACTCGACCGGCCCACAACGCCCCCAACACCGCAATGCCCGCGGTTTGGCCCAGAACACGGGTAATGGAAAGCAACCCGGAGGCAATACCCAATCGCCGGCGCGAAACCGACCCCATAATGGCGCTGTTATTGGGCGATTGAAAAATGCCCATGCCAATGCCAATAGGCGAGAGACGCAGAATATAGCCAAACGCAGTGGTTTCGGCGTTGAGGGTGCTCATAGCATAGTAGCCAAACAGCAAAGCTACCAAACCAATAGCCGTAATTAGCCGCGTACCAAAACGGTCTGACAATGCGCCCGATACAGGCGCAACCACACCCATAACAATGGGCACAACGGCCAGCAAAAGCCCTACCTGGCGGGTGCTGTAGCCCAGCACATTTTCCAGATAGAAAGGCATCAGGATAATGGCTCCGGCAATAGCCACAAAGGTGATAAAACCGGTAATCAAGCTAACGCTAAAGAGGTTATTTTTAAATAACCGCAAGTCGATCATTGGTTGCGGGGTGCGCCACTCGATGACAATGAACGAGGTCAGAAATATCACCCACCCCGCAAACAGAAGCAAAATGCGCGTGTCGCCAAAACCAAGCTGTTGCCCCAAAGTTAGGGCCAGCAGCAAAGATACCAGGCTGATAAAGAGGGTGATGGCCCCAAAATAATCAAACTGCTGCCGTCCGGCTGGGGTAAAGGCCGGCACAAAGCGCAACACCATCAGTGTCCCGATAATCCCCACCGGCAGGTTGACAAAGAAAATCCAGCGCCAGGAGAGAGCGTCGATGAGGATGCCGCCCAAAGTCGGCCCCAACACAATCCCCACCGAAACGACCGTGCCGCTAAGGCCCAGCGCCTTGCCCCGTTCGCCAGGCGGGAAAGCCTCGGTGACAATGGCCATACCCAAAGCAAAAATCATCGCCCCGCCGATGGCTTGCAGCACCCTGAAAGCAATCAACCAGTAGGCCGTTGGAGCCAGCCCGCACAGTACTGAGCCGATGGTAAAGACGACAAACCCGGTGGTGTAAATGGGTTTTTTGCCGATCATATCCCCGAAACGACCAACGCCCAACAGCAAGGTGGACAGGGTAAGCAAATAGGATAGCACCACCCACTGCACAGTCGGAAAGTTGGCATTCAAACTTCGCACCAGCGTCGGCAAGGCAACGTTGACAATGCTCCCATCAATTGTAGCTAAAAAAATACCCATTGATACGGCGGCCATCACGTACCATTTGCGGCTGTAGTCGGCTGCTTGGTGTTGCATACGATTCCTTGTGGGCAATAGAATTGTCTTGGCGACTCACCCTTTGCGTTTGTCTTCAAGCCATTCATCAATTTTGAGAGAGTAAATCTGCGACACCGAATCATCGCCCATTGAGACGCCGTAGAGAGTGTTGGCGGCCTCAATGGTTTTGCGGTTGTGGGTGATGATGATAAATTGAATCTCGCGGGCCAGGACGGCCAGCGCATCGCGGAAGCGTCCCACATTGGCTTCGTCCAGCATCGCGTCAACTTCGTCAAAAACCACAAAGGGGGTGGGGCTGATTTTGAGCAAGGCAAAAATGAGGGCCTGGGCCGTCAGCGAACGCTCGCCGCCGGAGAGCAGGGCCATACTTTGCAGGCGTTTACCGGGGGGTCGAGCCACAATATCAACGCCCGTATCAACCAGGTTGTCCGGGTCGGTGAGTAGCAATTGAGCCGCACCGCCGCCAAAAAGCGCTTTGAAGTATTGCTGAAACTCCTCGGCAACTTGCTGAAAGGTGGCGGTAAAGGCTTCCTTCATAGAGCCGTCTAATTTAGAAATAATCTCTCGCAAGTCGGTTACCGCCGCCTCAAGGTCGCTAATTTGGGTGGTCAAAAAATCATAACGCTCTTGCAGCTCCTTGTATTCACGCGGCGCTTCGGGGTTAACGCTGCCCAGGCGACTCGTCTGAACCTTAAGGCGTTTAACATCCTCCTCTACGCCGGGAGGAAGTTCTTTAACCGGCGGCAAATCCGTCACCAAAGACTGGAGAGGCAACACCGGCTGGCCAACCTGCTCTTCGGACATTTCTAACTGCACCAGGCCCAGGTCTTCATGAATGTGACGCTGCAAGTTGTCTAACTCATCTTGACACCGAGCGGCCTCTAATGAGGCCCGGTTATGTTCTACCTCAAGCCATTGCAACCGCTGGCGCAAACCGCTTTCATCATCTTCCAGTTGCAGTTGACGGCTCTCCAGTTCGGCAAGCTGTTTTTCTGCGCCCTGAATTTTCTCCGCCAGGCCCGACAGTTGGCTTCCAAACTGGCTGCTGCGGGCCTGTATCTCCTGCTGATGGGTCAGCAAGCTTTCTCGCTGGGCGGCCAATGAGTCAGTCCTGGCCTGTTTAGTCTCAACCTGAGCCGCAAGTTGCCGGCAGGCAGCTTGATGATTTTCCAGCATTGCTTGCTGGTTTTTTTGTCTGGCGCTAATGGTTTGCACCGCGTTTTTAGCTTGATTCTCTTCCGCCAGTAAATTTTCGGCAGACAGAGTCTTGGCCTCTTCAGCCAGCCGGAGAGCCTGCGCTTCGGCTTCTTGCTGGGCTTGGGTTAGTTCAACAATTTCCGCTTCAGTGGCCGCTTCACGCTCGCCAATCTGCTCTAACTCTGCCGATGTTTTGGCCTGTAAATCCTGCTGCCACTCGATGCTGGCAGCTAACTGCTCCAGAGCGCGGCCGGCTTTATCGGCCACGGCTTCAACCTCTCGCCGTCGCTGGTTTTGCTGCTGGTACTGGTCGACCAGGGTTTGCAGTTTTTTCTTTACGGCGGTCGCTTCCTGGTGGTTGTCGGCCAGTTGGGTAGAGATGGCATTGTGGTTTTTGACCGCTTCCGCAATCTGCGTGGGCAATTCGCGCCACTCCCGTTCGCGGGCCAAAAATGTTCCTTCCTGCCCCCTTTTACCCCCTACGCGACCGCCTGTGACCGCCCCGCCGGAACGCATCAACTCGCCTTCGCGGGTAACAATCTGAAAACCGCCTTTCATCGCTTCAAACGCGCGGCGGGCGGCGGGCAAGTCGTCAACCACAATGGTTCGGTTCAGGGTAAGTTCGGCCACGGGGCGCAGACGTTCCTGGTTTACCGTAACCAACTCTGAGGCCAAGCCAACCACGCCGGGCGTGTCGGGGGTCTTTGCCGCCCGGCCAGGGCGAATGGTATCCAGGGGCAAAAAGGTAGCTCGCCCGGCTCGTTTCCCTTTGAGGTGAGCAATAGCCGCTTCGGCTCCGGCAAAATCTTCTACCACCACATCCTGCAAGCGACCGCCCAGGGCCGCTTCCAGAGCCGCCTCCAAATCCGGGGGAGCCTGAATCAACTGGCTAATTGTCCCAACAATACCAGATAAACCGGCCTCCGGCTGCAAAACGGCCCGGACCCCGGCAAAATAACCCGACATATCGCTGCGTAATTTATCCAGCACATCCTGCCGGGCTTTCAGGGACTCTTCCTGCCGGTGGAACATTGCCATTTGTCCCTTAAGTTGTTCAGCCGCTTCATTCAGTTGAGACAAGGTATTGCGCTGTTGATTCTGTTGAGTTTCAAGAGATACCAGGTCGACATTAAGGTCGGTCAGCGTGGCGGTCAGTTTGGTCTGTTTTTTTTGTAGTTCTTGCTGCTGTTCAATGAGTTGGGCTATTTCCGCCGAGCGGGCATCTCGTTCGTCCAGCAGGGTTTGACGCCGTTCATTGAGCTGATTTAAGCGAGCCTGCCGTTGGGCCAGGTCGCTACTTAATTGGCGGGTCTGGCGCTCGGCGGTTGCCTGACGCGATACAATATCCTGCCGCTGAGCTTGATGCTCGTCAAGCTGCGACTGAATCTGGCGCAGCGCCGTTTCGGCCTCGCTTAACTCCCGGTTAATCTGTTGCAAGGCTTGCTGCGCTCTGTCAACCTGGCGTTGTTGCGCTTCAAGATTGGCGGTTAATGGCTGCAACTCATCCAGAATTTCTTCGCGTTGGGCCGCAAATTGACGCGCCCGCTCTTCGTTGACGGCCAGTTCTCGCTGCAAAGCCTCGGCCTGCTTGTTCAGTTGGTTATTTTCAGAGTACCACAGGCTTAAGCCGGCCCGGGTTTCGGTTTGCTCGGTGCGTAAGGCGTTGATTTCACGATTCAAATCAAGTAAATTGGCCCGCTGCGCTTCTACAATAGTTTCGCTCTCATTCAAGCGAAGCGTGGCCTGTTTGAGTTCAACCTGGGCCTGTCCCCATTTGTAGCCATACCAAACCCGCAACAACCCATCCAAATGAGATTTTATGAGGAAATATTCTTCGGCCCGTTCAGCCTGCTTTTTTCGACGACGCAGGCGGGGTTCAATTTCGCTAACAATGTCGTTGAGGCGCAGCAGGTTGGCCTGGGTAGATTCTAGCTTGGACAGGGCGCCGGCCCGCTGCTTGCGATGAAAGGTGATGCCGGCCGCCTCCTCAAACAACTGGCGGCGGTCGTCGGCGTGCAGGGAAAGGACGCGGTCAATGGTTCCCTGGCCAATTACGGTGTAGGTTTGACGGCTCAAGCCGCCTTTGGCCAGCAGTTCGGCCACATCCTTAAGTCGAACCCGGCTGCCGTTGAGAAAATACTCGTTCTCGCCGGAGCGATAGGCCCGTCGGGAGATAGTTACTTCGGAGAAATCAAGCGGCAGCCACTTATCGGTGTTATCCAGCACCAGAGTAGCCGAGGCCATGCCTAACCTGGCCCGACCATCGGAGCCGGAGAAGATCATATCTTCTGTTTTTTTGCCGCGCAGGTTGCTGTAGCTCTGCTCGCCCATCACCCAACGAATGGCGTCAGCCACGTTTGATTTACCACTGCCGTTGGGGCCAACTACCGCCGTGATGCCTTCATCAAAGACAAGTTCTACTTTGTTGGCAAAAGATTTATAACCTTGAACTTCTAGTGATTTGAGGTGCATAAAAAGTGATGCGTGATGCGTGATGCGTAACAAAAATCGTTTCGCGCATCACGCCAAGATTCTCCCTACAGTATCTTGCTGAATTGATAATTACTCATTGTTAATTGATAATTGACTGAATGAGTATAGCGAATTTTGGGGGATAGTCAAAGAATTTGCGAGAGAAGAGTTATTGGCTTTGCGGAAATGCCGGATGTTGGCAAAATCAAACTTGAATTTAACAAAAGAATCGAACGGGTTTTCAGTAGTCACTCGTATCATCATTAAGTTTCAGTTTGACAGACACAACACAGGGGCTTTACAATACCTATAGGGGATAAAAATTCTCTATTGGAATAAGTGGGTTAGCCGTGGTAGGAGAAAGTTTGATGGAAACGCGCTTAGATAACCTGTTAACGTGGTCACAAGCTCAAGAGGAAATCATAGCCCTGTATCTATATGGTTCACAAGCGCAAAAGAGAGCCAACTCGCTGAGTGACATAGATATAGGTATATTGGCTCGACGCGAGCTTTCCAAACATCAACTGTGGCGTTTAGAAGATTGCTGGCTGGCTGAGTGGCCGGAAAATGTTGACATTCGTATTTTGAACCTGGCCCCACTACCTTTTCAGTATGAGGTAACGGCTCACGGCCAGCGACTATGGGCTGCTGATGTAGGCGATGTGGCTGAGATTGAGTCTCTTATTTGGCGTCAATATTGGGATATACGTCCCCGGTTAGAACAAAACTGGACACGATATGTTGAGTCTGTAATGGAGAAGCAAAATGAAACTGAACGTAAGCAGTATCAGACAACGCTTGCAAAGGTTAGAGCAGTACATCAGCGAGTTAGAGAAACAGCAGCCAATTACTCTGGAAACTTTCCAGATTGATTTTACGCGCCAACTTGCCGTAGAACGAGCGTTTCAAGCCGCCGTTGAAAGTTGCACCGACATTGCGGCGCATATTGTTTCAGTCTATCAACTGGGCCAACCAGAAGAAAGCCGCGATGTGTACCAATTTTTGATCACGGCCGGCTATCTTGATCAAACTTTTGGCAAGGCAATGATGGCAATGGTTGGGTTTCGTAATCGGCTTGTCCACCTGTACTGGAATGTGGATGTGGAGAAGTTGTATCAATACCTTCAGGCAGATGTGGCTTTATTGCGCCGGTTCCGTGACTTTACCTTACAGGTTTTGACTGCGGAAGAAGAT
>JAJRVO010000610.1 GCA_024277275.1 Chloroflexota bacterium | reverse complement strand
ATGGCGCGATATTTTGAAAGGGAAGTCCAATGCCTGGCCTAATTGGCTGGCCCGTTTTGGGGTAGCTGCGGCTTTGCATATGCTTTGGAACACCGGGTTCCTGTTATTTATTACCGTGATTGGGACAGGTTATTCTACAAGACTGGTCTTTAATGATTACAGGGTAGGAGAATTGACCGCTGTAGTAGTTATACCGTTACTCATTGGGCTAGGGTTGATTTCATTCTGGGTTGGTCGCACTGCCGGACAACAAACTGAACACACCGGCCTTCCAGATAGTGAACCGGAAACTAATCGACTCACGTTTTCCAACCGCGCTATGGCTATCTATGCTCTGGCAAGCGTGATGGCCGTCATTCCGGTGGGGATTGTAGGGTTACAGATTTGGTTGAGATAAAAACGAGGTAACTACTCAGGCTGCGCAGAGTTACTAAGGAATGAGAATTAAATAACTTACCCATTTGGGAGATTGGAGATTAGGAGATTGGGAGATTAGAGATTACAGGCTACTAATCTCCCAATCTCCAGGCAAATTGGGTAAGTTATTTACGCACGATTCCTAAATGGGTTTAATTACAGGTTGACAATGAGATTACTAAAACGAACGCCACTTGTTCGCTCAAATTTTTGGATAGCTGCTGTTATCATTATAACCAACGTTTTTGCCTGGGCCGGCGTGCTGCTGGCTGCCCCGGAGCCGTATGTCGTTGAGCCGATTCGAGACCCGGAAGTAGTGGCCTTGTTGGATTACATTCGCTCCGGAGACCATTCGGGTGAAGAGTGGGAGGTAACGCTGACCGAAATCGAGGCAGAACAGACCATCACCTGGTATCTGCATCGCTATCCAAAAATTCCACTCGCCCATCCCCGTATCGAAATCACACCTGACTATGTATCCGGCGAAGGAGATGCTACCATTGCCGGTTTGCGCGTCCACGTTGGGGGTAAAGTCAGAGTGACTCTGTTAGACGGGCTGCCGCAGGTCGATATATTGGAGTTGAGCCTGCCGGTTCCCGGTCCCATCCGTAAAGCCATCGAGCGTGAAATCCAGGTGCAACTCCGGCGTGCCGACCGATTACCGGTTCGCTTTATGTCGGCAGAGTGGCGTGATGGTGAGGTTGTGGTGCGCGGGATGATTCGGTAGTATTTTTTAATACCTACAAGAGAAATTAGAAAACAAAAAGCTGACGCATTTCTGCATCAGCTTTTTTATTAGGTGAGTGGGAACCCGGGTTCCCACTCTTTGGCCTTCGTTGGGAACCCGGGTTCCCAATGTTAGTCATCCTCTACAACTGTTATGCTAACCACTTCCGCTTTCATCGTCTTGAATTGACTCTCACCGCGTTTAACAAGCAATTCGTGCGCCCAGTAAACAGAAACCCCGGTTTCAACTTCATATACAACCAAATCGGAATATTTTGGATTTTTCTCACCTTTGAGCGTTGGCAGGGCCATGGGCTCGCCAGTTCTTAATGCCTCAGCATCGAACTCAATCTGGTTAAAAAACGGTTCTAAACGACTGGCCAAAACGGCGTCGTTCTGTCGCCATTCCAAAAGATGGTCAAGGATTTGGCTACCGGTCAAGACATCGGTTTCAAATAGTTCAAACTTATCAGTCGGCAGGTGACGTTGTACCCCCTGTAGTGGGGGCAAAATAGAGAGCAAAGTCACTTCAACCGGCTTTGACGATGTTAAGTCCTCAACCTTGAGCAGAATCTCTTCCAGAGTTTGACGAAGTGACTGCAATGCTTGTCGCATTTTTGCATCTTTAGCCCTAGCTGCTAAAGCGATAATTGTCTCTTCGTAATTCTCTTGGGGTAAGGTCAAAAGAGAATGCATTGTTTTGGCAGCATCAAGCACGCGCTTTTCAAAACGTTGTTCAACAGTTATCTGCGACACCTCTCGTAAAGATGATTTTACGGGTGACGGGATAACTTCTCGCAACACCTGGCGACCGCTCCATTTTTCCTCAACAATGCGTCGAACCAAGGCTAATTGTTCTTCATCTGTTTTCAGTCTCATTACGGGACGCAACTGTTTCTCAGTTAATTGTGCTGCTTCAGCCAGGTCTTGAGTCTCGAGAGATAGATTCAAAAGAGTCAAATAGTTACGAACCATCCTGTCGCCAATTGCTCGACCGGTGAATGTTTTAACACGCTGCCCTACAGCAATTTGAAGTTCACGTTGGCCTGGAAGTTTGATGGTGTTTTCACCGGGAACCCGGGTTCCCATTTCAACATTCAAGCGTTCCTTAATGCGCTGCATTGACCGAGCACGAGCTATCGCCGGTAGGTCAACGCGCGCTGCATTTTCGGCCTCTTGGCGCTGGTGAATAATCTCCTCATTTTCTGGCAACGTCTCGACAATGCATTTGACGGATTTGAACGCCTCATGCCCCCGCTGAACTAATAAATGGTGAGCCCAGAAACGTCGTTCACCTTCACCAAGTCGGTAGGTTGTTTGGTCCGGCTGTTCAGGATCATCAATTCGATAAACATTAAGAGGATGACGCAAACCGATTTCCTGAATGGAGTAGGCCAATGCCAATAAACCGGTATCCTCAACAATATCATCATCTTCCTCTGCCGGACCTTTTTCCTTACCACCCAGAATTAGGAGGGCAACGGTGTCATTACGCTCGGCTCTTAAAACCAATTCCCTCATTGCTTCAGCAGGAGAAAGACTCTTATCTTGAACGGCAGACCTCAAATCATGCGGTAAAAGGCGACGAGGTTGCGTGGGGTCAGGATCGATCCGGTCAAGGTTTATTTCGTATACCCGCTGGTCAGTTGGTCTGAAACCAATATCTGCTGTAGACATACTGCCAGCCAACTCGTCAATAACACTTGCTGTCTCTGCTTGACCAGTAGGTACTCCCTTAGCTCCTAAGTCACGTTGAATATTAATCTTTCGTCTGGCCATAGTATCCTTCACTTATGCAACTCGTTGCAGAAATTCGTCTCTCAAAAACCGATACATCTGCGCATATCGAACAAATTCACTACTTTCAGCAAATACCAATGGCATCTGCGCTTCAGCTGACTCACGTATTCGTACAGAGGCAGTAATAACGGTTTTAAACACCAAGTCCCCATACATTTCTCGGACTACCTGCTCTGTTGTTTGATCATAAACTGTACGAGGATCGGTATTATTTATTAATAAGCCTACAACCTTTAAGGTTGGATTATACCATTTTTGAGCTGAGTAAATGTATTCCATTGTATCACCAAGAGCGCCACGTCCACCGGCCCCTGGATCCACAGGTACTAGCGCGTAATCGCTGGCGGCCAAAGCATTCATGGTCAAACGATCTAAACTTGGTGGACAATCAATCAAAATCCAATCGATCTGGTTAGCTCCGTTTTCCCGATCGATATCGGTCCTAATACGTGTAAAACAACTGCGCAAACGTAATTCGCCACCCTCCAGTTGAGTCTGTCAACTCTTGATGCCCTTAAGACCATCATCAGCGGGAATGACCTGTAGATTCTCAAAGCTAGTGGGGCGGATAGCTGCCCCAATCATCGAGTCGTTGATCAGAACAGACGAAAGCGTGTTTTCGCCGGCATATACCCCAAAAAAAGCCTCACCCAATGTTTTTTGGGGGTCAATATCAATACACAATACCCGAAATCCTGCCTCAACCAAAGAGCCAGCCAAATTAAAAGTAGTTGTACTCTTGGCCGAACCACCTTTCAAGTTTGTCAAAGAAATAATACGCATAATAAATTCCTGATAGAATAAGATGATGAAAAGAGCGATGCTCAATTAAACTGCGGTACACAATTCATCAAGTATCAACCTTTACTCCCTTATCCAATTCATTCAACAACCTAAACTCAACAGTTATAGACATTCCCACAACGCTAGATAACGCCCGTTGAACAATATCATGTAATCTGGTTTCTAGCCATTCCTTGGCCATTTCTGTATGAACCCCAATAACATAGTTATTGCTTTCATAGCCAATTAGTATTGTTTTTTGGATAATCGCATCATAAGTTGCTTGTGTCATCTGACGACGTAATACCAATTGAGTTTCGCCCCAAATAACTTCATCAATTGGCGGTGGAGTCAGAACAGCAGGAGATGTCGCAACTAACTGGGAACCCGGGTTCCCAGTTACAGTGTCATTCAACTGTCTGTTTGAATCTCGCTTCAGCCCCAAATCTATGCCGGCAACATCGGCAAAATCACGTAAAGCACGCACAAAAACAGCCCCTCGATTAACTTGGGGACCAACTTGTCCTGCATCCAACGCAACTCGTACAGCAGCTACATACAAATCAAGACGCTCTGGGTACAAAACATTCAGAACTTTGAACAACATACCTTTTGAATGATTATCTTGTAGCAAATTTTCTGTTATTTGAATAATAGGCTCAAAAGCGTCTCTGCTAATATTTTTTCTTAGATGTTTTTGTTTTAGTTGTTGTATTAAAATATCTAGTTTGTTAACGTTCTTTCCAAAATCCTCCGATTTACTATCGGGTGAGACCACATTTGGCAGGTTGACATAACTATCTGATCCAATATTATTATGTTTCACACTAGCCAGTAAATCGGTATTATCTCGATTTACTGGCGTGTTATGTAAATCCAACTGAACCGAGTTAGCTGATATCGGTAATTCTGAATTAGGTTGGTTTACATAATGTAAATCGGAAATTTGTTGTTTAGGCATATCTTCCGATATATGAGGTAAATTGGAATGGTCATTGATTACGTTTTCAGTTAAACGATAGGTTTCCAATTCTAATTCACCCTGTTGCATTTGCAGAATTTCAATCTGCTTTTGTAATTGTATTTCATCTTCAGGTACTACGGGATCATCCATTAAAACTTCAAGCATAAATCCGATGCGTCGAGTTTTACCATTGCTGGTTTCATAAGCATAACGTAGTCGGGGAAGAAATAATGCTAGAGTTTTGGCTTTCTCGTCAACGGGAATAACGCGTCGCCAGGGTTTGTCATTGGGAATTGGCTGGTGTTTCAACCAACTAGCGATAGTTTCTTCATGGACGTCCAGCATTTCAGCTAATTGTCGCCAGCTACAAGATACTCGCTTAGTGCCATCACTGCGACGTTTAGCATCAAGGCAGAGACTACGCAAGAGAATTACTAAACACCACCGCTCCGGGCCAAGCCGAGGAAGCCACTTTTTAGTGGCATAGAGGGTTACGGGTAGAGCTTGCTCTGGAGCTATGATGGCTGCTCTAGCGCTTAAATATACTGGGTGTACAGACAAATCGGACATAACAAAGCCTCTTTGCTAAGGCTGACTCAACACAATGTGCTGCGGAAAAATCTTCTTTATAAATTATTGATTTGAACTTAACAGTTAAGGGTTGCGCATTAACCATCACGCACGCTGTTTAATCCTTAACCCTAAAATAAAGATGACCTTAATTACTTGACAGAATATATTTACTCAGATAGTATTTTACATAATCATACTGATACATTAGCAAATTCTAAAGTGATAACCTTTTTTAACCGCCAAATAGACAGGTACGTCTTGATTTAGCTTAAATTCAAGCCTAATTGCCAAAATTATAAACATAACCAGACATAATGTCAAGAGTTACTTGTAATTTTAGGGGGTAGGTGTTATAATTAGCCCCAAGTTTCCGAGGGAGATGAAAATTTATGCTTGATTTAAGCCCATTAGGATTAATAGAGGCTCCTTTTTCCCTTTCACCTGATCCGCGATATTTTTACGTTTCGCTTCAACACAAAGCTACCTTGGCCAAGGTGAATTATACTACTGAACAGCGACAGGGGCTTTCGATTATCTTTGGGGATATTGGGGTGGGTAAAACAACAGTTGCTCGTCGACTCTTCCAAATTTATCGAGACCGGGAAGATTACTATACGGCATACATTCCTACGCCACTCTACCCTTCTGATTTTCAATTCCTCAAAAACATCTGCGCTGAATTTGGAATTAGGCCCAAGCGCAGCAAATTACTTCAACTGGCCGCTTTTGAGGAGTTTTTAATTAATGCGTTCAAAGAGGATAAGAACGTGCTGCTAATTATTGATGAGGCCCAGGGGCTGATTGGACCTCAATTTGAACTCATCCGCCAGTTACTAAATTTTGAAACAAATACGCAGAAGTTAATTCAAATTGTTATGATTGGTCAAAATGAACTCCGCAATAAATTGCGACTCAAGCGAGCTTTGGCCTCACGGGTGGCTACACGTTCAACGTTGGAACCTTTACACTTTGATGATACTCGTTCTATGATTAACTT
>JAJRVO010000609.1 GCA_024277275.1 Chloroflexota bacterium | reverse complement strand
CTTAGGAATCGGGATTAAATAACTGTCTGTCTCATTTCAGAGCGCAGTAAATGGTAATTAGTAATTAGGGATTGGCTTAATAACCAATTACCATTTACCAATTACAACGTTGAGGGACAGTTATTTAATTCTCATTACTTATAACCAATTTTGGACCAATTTTTTGGGACTCTTTATCCCGTCTCAGACGCAGGTATAGCTCTACTGCGTAACATGCGCCCCACGCCAACGCTAATGGCAGCGACAATCAGCGCCCCAACTACTCCGGCCACAACTGTCGAAAAGTTTGTGTTGCCTAAAAGCGGGATTGTGTAGTCGGACAAGATTTTGTAAGGCGCGTTCACACCCAACTCAATAAAGTTCAGGTTTGCGGCAATACGCTCCAGCCCATCCGGGTTGGTTGAGGCATATGGCGAGAGTAAAACCACAATCAGCGTAATAGCTAACCCAACAGCCACCCAGCCTAAACTACCGCGTGCCTGAACCGCTTCCGCTGTCAACAAATTGGGACGCGTTTGGGTGATAAAAGCCAAAGCGCCTACGGTGATCAGGGCTTCGCCAATGCCAATTAGGGCGTGAACGCCAAGCATGGCCGGCATCACAATAGCCAGCGGCGAGGTTCCGCTCAACCACAGTTGCAGAGCCGTTGCCAGCGCAGCCCCCATCACCGACAGCCAGGCAGCTACACCGGCAACGGTCAAGCGTACCCCCCGGCTTTGACCGGCTACAGTGCGATAAAGCCCAAACCCAATTAAGGCGGTCAGTAGCCCCATATTAAAGATATTGGCCCCCATCACCACCAACCCGCCATCCTGAAACAGCAAAGCCTGGAGGCCAACCACACTGGTCATCACCAGCATCCCGGCCCAGGGACCAAGCACAATGGCGGCCAGCGCACCGCCTAGCAGGTGCCCCGATGTACCTCCGGCTACCGGAAAGTTAATCATCTGCCCGGCAAAAATAAAAGCGGCCATAACCCCCATCAGCGGAATCTGGCGCTCACCAAGCTCGCCTTGAGTTTTACGAACCGCCACGGTCAAAATTGCAATTGTTGCCACCCAAAAAAAGATTGAAACGGTCAAGCTCAAAAACCCGTCGGGGATATGCAACGCCGAATACTCTATGACCGCCCCTAAAACATTGGGATTAATTGGTGAAAACAGCATTATAAACTCCTTTTGATAAGAATATGCAGGGTTGCAGGGTTGCTACCTTGCTACTTTGCTACCTTGCTACCTTGCTACCTTGCTACTTTGCTACCTTGCTACTTTGCTACCTTGCTACCTTGCTACTTTGTTACTTTGCTACCTTGCTTATTGCATCAAAACGTTATTGCGACTATTCGCAAGTAAATTATAGCTCATACTTCAAACTAAAACAAATCGCCAACTTGACAGCTTACCTGCTTAAAAGATAATAGTTGTTTGAATCTATATTTAGTAATCAGCTAAAAATAAGTTCCTGCAAAAGGAGTCAAAAAGTGCACTTTTTGACTCCTAAAACGGGAAGTTATTTTTGGACGGTCACTTAGGGAAAACCATACGTAATGAAAATATTCTACCGCCTTTTTTGGGCTATACTCATCGCTTTGGCGCTGGATGGCGCAACCAAGATTTTGGCAGAGCAAACGCTTGAACTCTACCAACCTGTCCAGATAGCCGGCGAGTTTTTTCGCTTTACTCTGGGCTACAACTCCGGGGTCGCTTTTGGCATATTTGCTAATGGCGGCCCGTGGACGCTTATTACCTCCAGCGTTATTATCGCTGCTTTGCTGGTTTGGTTTATCAACGCGCTTCGCTCCAATCAATTTCCTCTGTGGGCATCCTGGCCCATTGGGCTGTTGTTGGGAGGGGCTATTGGCAACTTTATTGATCGGTTACTGGATGGCAAAGTAATCGACTTTTTGGATGCGGGCATTGGCGCTATGCGCTGGCCTACCTTTAACCTGGCCGACACGTTTATTGTGATTGGCGTTATGCTTTTGATGGTCCTCTCATTCTCGCCCAAAAAGGCTGAAGAAATTATTCAGCCCCCCGATGCCCCCCTTCCTGACGGAGAGGTGGACAATTCTTTTACCTGCTAAGAAAAGCGCCGCAGGCCGGGGGGTTTGGGGGGGGCCTCCATTTGAACTATGCCGCGCATCGTGGGCCGCTGAGTAGTAAAACAACCTTAAATCCTGTATAATATTTTACTTAATCGTAACTACCTAGCTATGCCAGCTTAGATGTTGAGTATAGCGGTAATTAGTAAATGGTAATTGGTAATTTGGCCCAATCACTATTTACTAATAACCAATTACCCGTACTAAAGCGCCGTATTTGGCTTAAGGTAGGTAGTTACACTTAATCAAGAACAGTAACCACTTATGAAACGGGGCTTCACCCACACGGATGACACCCAATTCTCGTTCCCAAACCGGAGTTTAGAAACAAGACAAAAACCTTTAGCCTAAGGATTGAATAATATGGAAAATTCTTCAGAACATTTTGCTCCCCAAGAGCAAACCTCATCGTCGGAAACTTTATTGGACGAGAGGGATGAATCAGTTTCTACTCCCCAAGAGCAAGCCCCATCACCGGGAATCAATTCCGGCAATCTGGTTGTAGCTTTAGTGGCGGCTTTTGCTTTGGGGGTGGGACTTGGTTTCTTTGGACGCCCCGCAATCATCAATGAGACCCCCTCGGTTGTGGTTGAAACGGTCGTGGTCCATGATAAGGCAGTGGCTCAAGCGCCCGCCTCCGCCACCGAGTCGACAGACAACTCCGACCCGCCGCCCGCAACTGAAACGACGAGCGAAAGCGGCGCTTCGGTTGCCGAAAGCGGCGCTTCGGCTGCCGAACCGTCCAGTCCAGTCCAGTCGTCCGACTCTGAACCGGCGGAGCAACCTGCCGCCGCCGCACCCACGCCAACGATCATGGAATTTGTAATGTCCGACGCCCGTCACTGGCAGGGGGATGACGCCGCCCCCATCACCATCGTCGAGTTTAGCGACTTTAAGTGACTTTACTGCGGGCGTTTTGCCAACGACTCGTTGGGTCGTATTAGAGCAGAATATGTCAGTACCGGCAAAGTTCGTTTTGTTTACAAGCACTTTGCCATTTTGGGGACAGAATCAAACCGCGCCGCCGAGGCCAGCGAGTGCGCCGCCGAACAGGGCCAGTTTTGGCCGTTTCATGACCTGGTTTTTACGGATCAGGTAGCTAATCGCACGTCGCTTAATCAGGAGTCGCTGGTAAATTTTGCCGGTCAGGTAGGGCTGGATACTGCGGCCTTTGGCGAATGTTTATCCTCAAACCGCTACAGCCTCCAGATTTCGCGCGAGACTCAGACCGTGCAATCGCTGGGCGTGCGGGGCACTCCCGGCTTTTTGGTCAACGGTTTGTTCATCTCCGGGGCGCAGCCGTTTGAGGTTTTTGAACAGGTGGTAGAGGAACAATTGGCGGCTTTAGAGGGTAATTAATAAAATAACCCAAGTTGCTACTTGGCCAACCAACAGTCAGAAAATCAATGATTCAGCGCCAAGTAAGCCAGAAGTAGGAAGTATGGAGTAGGGAGTATGAAGATTTTACCCCTAATCCCTACTGCTTACTTCCTACTCCCCGGTTTGATGATACAGGTGGCAACTT
>JAJRVO010000608.1 GCA_024277275.1 Chloroflexota bacterium | reverse complement strand
CGTGTTTCTTAAAGACCGCAGAGGTTTTTTGCGAGATGTTTTCAAGCAAATTTGCCTTGATTATGACCCTGACTTACAGTTAAAATGGGCTTTAGAAACCTCTGCGGTCTGGCCCACACGATTTAAGAAACACGCTCTTAGAGACTGGAGATTCACAATCTCCAATCTCTAATCTCTAACCTCATTTCTAATCGAGCATAACTATGTATCTAGAACAACTTTCCAACGCCTTTGGCGTGTCCAGCGTAGAAGGCAATGTCAGAAAAATCATTATCGAGGCAATCAAGCCCCACGCCGATGAGTGGCGTGTCGACACAATGGGCAACCTTTTTGTGACCCGCAAGCGCCGGGTTAACTCGCCGGACGCGTCATTGCAAGTAATGGTCACGGCCCATATGGATGAAGTGGGCTTTATGATTTCTGAAATCAAGAGTAATGGCCGCTTAAAGTTTAAGCCGGTTGGCGGCTTTGACCGGCGGGTATTGCTGGGCAAAGCGGTTGTGGTGGGCAAAGATCGCGTTCCCGGCGTGATTGGCCTTAAACCAATCCATTTGTTAAAAAAGGGTGATTATGACAAAGTAAGCGACATCGACTCGATGTACATTGATATTGGCGCTGACAGCGATTCCGGCGGCAAAGTCAACATAGGCGATTTTGCTACGTTTGCCACTACGTTTGGTTACCTGGGCGGGCAAGCGCGACATCGAAGAGACCGTGGTTTGGTTAAAGGCAAGGCGTTTGATAATCGGGTTGGTTGCGCTATCTTGATAGAGTTGCTCAAGGGCGATTACCCGGTGGATATAATCGGCGTTTTTACGGTGCAGGAAGAGATTGGCCTGCGGGGCGCGCGGGTGGCAACCTACGCGGCCAACCCCGACTTGGCCTTTATTTTGGAGTGCACGGCTGCCGACGACCTACCCCGAATGGACGAAGAGGCCGACGAGGGTTTTCCGTGTTTAGGAGACGGACCGGCTATTACCGTGATGGATCGCTCTTTTATTGCCGACCGGCGACTGGTGGATTTGCTGATTGATACGGCTAAAGCAGAGGAACTTCCTTATCAATTTAAGCGACCCGGTATTGGCGGCACCGATGCCGGGGCCGTCCATTTGACCCGCGAGGGAGTGTCCTCGGCAGTGGTCAGCGTTCCGGCACGCTACATTCACGCGCCTGCCGCCATTATAGATTTGGCTGATTTTTGGAGTACCGTAAAGCTGATGCAGGCAACCCTGCAAAAATTGCCGGAGCGCCGGCTTTAAAGGGGGGATTATTTATGAACGAGCTAACATTAGAGTGGACACAAAAAGCTGAAGGCGATTTTGTGACAGCCATAGAGTTACTGAATTTGTATATTGACACCACTGCCGATGCAATCTGTTTTCATTGTCAGCAGTGTGCTGAAAAGTATATCAAGGCCTACCTAAATCACCAGTCAATAGAATTTTCTGATTCTGAGAACCTGCTGGATTTACTGCTGCCCTGCTTGCACAACGATAACGCTTTTTTGACAGTTTCTTCGGAGATACAAAAATTAAACAGCTACAATATAGAAACGCTTTACCCTGGTCAGGCTGCAAATATTAAAGAGGCCGAAGGCGTTGTCACAGCTATGGAGATTGTTCGCGCTTTTGTCCGCTCAAAGTTAGGCTTAAAAAGCACCGCAGGAAATTTGGAGTAACTCACCGTGAAAGATTTGATTAAACAACTCACCGAAGCTTACGGCCCGCCCGGTTATGAACATGCTGTGCGTGATATTATCAAAGAGCAGATTGGGCCCTATGCCGATAAGGTTGAAATTGACCCGCTGGGTAATCTGCATGCCCTTAAGAATGGGCGCAACCCGAAGTCATCAAAGGGTTCCGGCAAAGGCGTCAAAATTATGTTGGCGGCCCACATGGATGAAATTGGCCTTATGGTCTCCCATATAAACGACAAAGGGTTTGCTCGTTTAACCACAATGGGCGGAGTTCGCCATGAAACAATGGTTGGAAACCGGGCCGTTTTTACCAATGGCGTTTTGGGGGTAATTAACGTTGAAAACTGGCTGGCCCATGACCGGCTGGACAACTCTCACCGAAAACTTTATCTTGATTTTGGCGCAAAAAACAAAAAAGACGTCCCGGTTAGAGTAGGCGATGTGGCGGCCTTCCAGCGTCCATTTGTAGATTTGGGGGACGCAATGGTAGCCAAAAGTATGGATGACCGCATTGGCTGCGCTATTCTTATTGAAACGTTGAAACAGCTTGAGCAAACGCCGCACGAGGTCCATTTTGTTTTCACCGTGCAGGAAGAAGTCGGCACTCGGGGGGCGACGACCGCCGCCTACAAAGTGCGCCCCGATGTGTCGATTGCCATTGACGTGACCGACAGCGGCGACGTGCCTGAACGCAAGCATTTTGAGGTTAAGATGGGAGACGGTCCGGCCATTAAGGTGATGGATTGGGGTATGCTGGCCCATCCCGGCCTCAGAAAGTGGATGGTCGACACGGCTACTAAAAATAAAATCCCCCACCAAATAGAAGTGTTGACCTTTGGCACTACCGACGCCCGCGCTATGCAACTGGCCGGTGAAGGCAGCGCCGCCGGGGCTATCTCCATCCCCTGTCGCCATGTTCATACCCCTTCAGAGATGGTCAGTTATAGCGACACGCAAAATGCGGTCAAGTTGTTGCTGGCAATGCTCTCCGGCCCGGCCAAATTGGATGGTTAGATGTCTGACCTAAATATTCACTCCACCCAACCTCGCCAAACAGCCCAAGTCAGTTTTAGCGACGGCCAAGTTTTGGAGGGGCCTCTCAATGCTACCATTGAGGAGTTTGTTACAGCCGGCAACTTTCCCCCGGAACCAATCCCTATTGCATGCCTGGTCAACGGCCAGCTTAGAGAGTTAAGCTACCACGCCGATAGAGACCTGAACGTGCATATCCTCACCCTGGCCGATAGCGACGGGATGCGGGTGTATCGACGCTCTCTCTCATTTTTGTTGATTGCCGCTGCGTGTGAACTTTTCTCGGGGGCAAAAATTATTATTGATTACGGCCTTAATTTTGGGGGACTCTATTGTGAGGTAGAGGGACGCCTACCTTTTACTAAAACCGAGTTAAAGCAAATAGAGACCCGAATGCGAGAACTGGTAGCCGCCGACGCGCCGATTGAAAAGGAACGCATTCCTGTTGCTGAAGCGGAGAAGCTTTTTAAAGCGCGGAACGCGGATGATAAATTACGCTTGCTTAAAGCGCGGCGTAAATCCTACCTCACTATCTACACCCTTAATCAGTACAGAGACTACATGCATGGATATATGGTTCCGTCTACCGGCTACCTCAAAAGTTTTGCGCTTGACACCTACTCTGATGGGTTTGTTTTACGCTACCCCCGTTCCAACTTTCCCAACCAGTTGCAGCCTCGTGTGGAGTATCCCAAACTGGTCGGCGTTTTTAAAGAGTATAGCGATTGGATGATAAAATTAGGGGTTAAAGATGTAGGCGCTTTAAATCAGGTGATTGCCAAAGGAGATTTGCTGGAAACAATCCTGGTTTCCGAGGCTTTACAAGAACAGCGCATTGCCCAACTTGCAACTTTGCTCGACTCAATCCGGCAAAAAATCAGGTTAGTTCTGATTTCCGGACCGTCGTCGTCTGGAAAAACAACGTTTAGTAAACGGCTGGCCATTCAATTAATGGCTAACGGAATTCGCCCCCTTACCTTGGGGCTTGACAACTTTATAGTTAATCGAGAGGATACTCCCCGCGACGAAGAAGGGGATTACGATTACGAGAGTCTCTACGCCCTGGATTTGGAGCTGTTTAATGAATCGCTGTTAGGTTTAATGCGCGGCGAAGAGGTGACTTTACCTCACTATAATTTTCTTACCGGCCAACGGGAACAGGGTGATGTTATTTCTATCACCGATGAGCATATGATTATTGTTGAGGGGATTCATGGGATGAACCCTGATTTGGTGTGTGACATCCCCCCCGACAAAGTTTTTCGGATTTATATGTCGGCCCTGACCCAGCTTAACCTTGACCGGCATAACCGGATAGCTACCACTGATATTCGCCTGCTGCGGCGCATTATCCGCGATGCTCAACACCGGGGGTATACGGCCAAAGATACTATTAGTCGCTGGCCCAAAGTAAGAAAAGGGGAGCACACCTGGATTTTTCCCTACCAGGAAAATGCCGATGTAATGTTTAACTCGGCCCTGGTTTACGAGTTGGCAGTGATGAAACCCCTGGCCGAACCGCTGCTGTTACAAATTGAACCGGGTAAACCGGAACATATTGAGGCCAAACGCCTTCTTTCATTTTTACAGTGGTTTGAGCCGTCCTCGTCAGATTTAGTTCCAGATAATTCTCTGCTAAGAGAATTTATTGGCGGCTCTATTTTGCGGAGTTACAAGCCCGGCACGTAGGAAACGGAAATTTGGGGTGTTATCAGCTAGCGAGGATTTTGTAATTTAACGTAGCCCTTAAAAAGGACGAACGACGAACGATGGTAGCCAAACGAAACGATGTTACGGAGTTTTTATCATTCGTCCATCGTCTTTTGTCCGATTGAATAAAACGACCTAAACAATTACCGAAACATCTTGCTTAATTAACCGCCCAGGTAAGCCTTCTTTACGTCGGGATTGTTGAGAAGGTCCTCAGAATTTCCCTCTAACACCAGGTCGCCGCTTTCCAGAACATAGCCCCGTTTAGCAAATTTCAGCGCTAATCGAGCATTTTGCTCTACCAGAAGAATAGTGGTTCCGGCCCGGTTGATTTCCTCAAGCGCCTTAAACATATCCATCATCAGTAATGGAGCTAACCCCATAGAAGGCTCATCAAGGAGCATTACCTTTCTGCCGCTCATAAAGGCCCGCCCAACGGCCAGCATTTGCTGTTCACCGCCGCTCATCGTTTCGGCCTTTTGCCGTTTTCTCTCTTCCAGCCGTGGAAAAATTGAGAACACCTGCTCAAAATCTTGCTCGATCTCTTTGCCGTTTTTTCTGGCAAAGGTAGCTAATTTGAGATTCTCCATAACTGTCAAATTGCCAAACAGCCGTCTTCCTTCCGGGACGTGAGAGATGCCAAGCTGGCTGACCACCTTGTCGGGTTGATAATCGATCAGGTTTTTCCCCATAAAGGTCATTTGGGTTTCAGCCCCAACCGGAACCAGACGAGAGATGGCTCGCAGGGTGGTACTTTTTCCCGCGCCATTGGCCCCAATGATGCAGACAATCTCCCCTTCATCAATCTCAAAGTTGATGCCGTGAAGAGCCTTAATCCTGTCATAAGAAACGTGCAAGTTTTTTACGGATAACAACATCAGGTTACGGTCTCCTTACCCAGGTAGGCTTCAATGACCTTGGGGTTGTTTTGAATCTCGTCCGGTGTACCCTCGGCAATAACCTTGCCAAAAACCAGGGTTTGAACGTAATGGCAAAGCTCCATAACAAACTTCATCCTGTGTTCAATCAGGAATATAGCCAACCCCAATTCCTTGTGAACCCCACGGATAATCTGCATCATCTGAATCAACTCTTCCGGATTCATACCTGCGGTAGGTTCATCCAGAAATAGCACCTTAGGTTCCGTTGCTAAAGCCCTGGCCATTTCGACCCTTCTTAAAGCGCCGTATGGCAGGTTGGTTACAATCTGGCCGGCTAGATGTTGAACCCCCACCAGTTCTAGCAAGCTATAGGCTCTCTCTTCAATCTCTGCTTCTTCTCTGTGTCGCTTGGGTGTGCCAAAAAAGGCTCCAATTAAGCCGTAAGTAATCTTTGAGTAACGGGCCATCTTTACGTGCTCAAGAACGGTCATGTGCCGCCATAATTGCAGGTTTTGAAAGGTTCGTCCCAGACCCATAGCAGCAATCTGATAGGGTTGAAGACCTATGATGTTATTGCCATCCAAGAGGATGTTCCCTTCGGTAGGGCTATATATGCCAGTGATAAGGTTGAAGATGGTGGTCTTGCCCGCTCCGTTGGGACCGATCAATCCCATAATCTGGCCTGGTTCTATCCCCAGGTTGTAGTTGTGGACGGCCCGTAAACCGCCAAAGTAATGGGTCATATTTTTAACGTGAAGCAACGGCATGCTCTATCTCCACTTTTTCATCTTTTTGTTTCGGTTTGATGATACTCTTGATATCAAGTTCCTTGAAGGCAATCAGGCCCGTGGGGCGGAAAATCATTACTAAAATAAGCATAACGGGAATGATGATCCATTTGTAAATTTCTAATGGCCGTAAGGCTTCGCTGAGAAGGTTAAAACCTACTGCCCCAACCATAGAACCAATAACGGAGTTTAACCCGCCAAAATAGACCATCGCCAGAACTTCTGCCAATTTTTGCAGGCTGAACGTACCCGGATTGACGTACCTGAGCACGTGGGCAAAAAGCCCGCCGGCCACACCGGCCCAAAATGCAGAGAAGAGGAAGGCCGTCATCTTGGTGTTTCTGGTATTGACGGTCATTGCGTTGGCTGCCATTTCGTCATCGCGCACCGCGTTCAGGGCTTTGCCCAGAGTTGAGCGCACAAAATTATTGATAATCCAGATGCAAAGGATTGTCCAGATAAACACGGTGGGCAGATTGGCCCAGTCTGGCTGGCTGCCCAAACCTCGCGGGCCGCCAACAAACTCCAGATTCTCAATCAAACTCTTGACGATAAATGTAAAGGCCAGGGAGATAATAGCTAAATAGTCGCCCCTGGTTCTAAAGGAAGGTATTGCTACAATCAGAGCGCCTAGAGCCGCTACTATCCCTCCAAAAATCAAGGCGATGGGAAACAGGAACGGTCCTAAAGTGGGCTGAAGCAGCGCATCGCCAAAAACTTTGTCGTCAACAAACAGAAATACGGTAAAAACCGAGGTTACATATGCGCCCAGAGCCATAAAACCGGGATGCGAACAGGAAAACTCTCCCATATAGCCATTAATCACATTTAAACTAACGGTGAGCATGATGGCAACCAGGGTGAGCCTGAGTATAAGGACCCGGTAGGCGTTAATGTCGGACCAGATGTGCAGAGTGGCGTAGAGCAAGCCAAGATGGATAATTACCGACACCCACATTGGAAAATTAAGGAGTTGCGCCGCCGCCTTGTTTGCCACTGAAGCGCCCAACTTGGCAATAATACCGATTGGCAAAATATATATTAGCAATATGTAGAGAATAGTACCGGGAAGCAATAGAGGTTATTTAAGTACAATAACGGTCCCAAAAAGAACCGGTATTTTGGATATTCCCAACATCAGAGCCAGCGGAGCGCCAAAGAATTGTTCAAGCAGCACTGCTATTAGGGCGCCAATGAGCCAGCCCATCATAGGAATATGGATAAACGGTTTCCATGCCCTGCTAAAAAATGGGCCGATACCCCTCTCGTTTGCGGACAACTTGTCACTTCTTACTGCCATATTAAATCCTCGTCTATTAGTGGGTAGTCGATTAGAGCCTTAGGCGTGCAGTATGGGCCTCGCCAAAGAAGCCGTGGGGCCGGAAGGTCAGAATCAGCAGGATAATGGAATAGGCAATCAGATCGCGCAGCGTCGAGGGAAAAATCGTCGCTACAAAAATTTCGATGAATCCGAGTAAAAAACCGGCCAGCGCCGCTCCAAAAATAGAACCTCTTCCTCCCAGAATTGCGGCCACAAAAGCCTTCCAGCCGATGAGAATGCCCATGTACGGGTCTAAAACGGGATAGGCAACGCCAAAGAGAATTCCGGCTGCGGCTGCCAAAGCCGACCCAATCCCAAATGTAAGGGCGGCAACGGTGTTAAGCGGTACTCCCATCAAAGGCACAACAGTAAAATCGTAAGCCGTAGCCCGCATAGCCATACCCCACTTGGTCCGCTGTATAAACTGGTGTAAGGCAAACATAAGCAGCAAAGATACCGCCACAATCATTATCTTTTTGTTGGTGATGCTCACTCCGCCGATGTTGTAGGTGGTTGTTTCAATCAAGGCTGGAAAACTGAGTCGTCTGGCGCCCAACAGGGCCAGGTTTCCGGTTTCCAGGATGATGCCTATCATCAGGCCGGTGATTGCCGCCGAAGCGCGAGGCGCTCCACGTAAAGGCCGGTAGCCTATTCTCTCGACAGCCATACCTACAAAAGAGGTTATAAACATAGCTAGAATGATAGTCACTACCAACACCACCCAACTGGGCAGGCCAACAATGCCCAACGAAGCAACAAGCAGCAGCAATCCACTGGCAACAAAAAAGCCGATGTAGGCTCCAACCATAAAGATATCGCCGTGGGCAAAGTTAAACAGCAGGAGGATACCATACACCATAGAGTACCCAAGAGCGATCAAGGCGTAAAAGCTACCCCACTGCAAGGCATTAATCACGTTTTGGAGGAATGCAGTAAGTGTCATCAAGTTTGTTCCTTATATTACGTGTTTGTTTTGACTCGTTCCTAAACTCCAGTTTGGGAACGAGATTGTCCAAAATCTCATTCGTTCCCAATCTCCAGTTTAGGAAGGCGCTTGCCAGATAATCGTTGATTGCGGCAACCACTGATTGCGGCAATCATTGGTTGCTAATGCAATCGCTTTATTTTACACAAATTTGTTTTTTTGAAAATTTTATAACAGGAACTTGGGGAAACCGGCGAGAAGTTGAGAAACACTTTGTCCCTGCAACTTTCTCCCAGTTCCCCCAAGCAATGGGTTTAACAAAGAGACCTTTGATTTGTCAGGAAATACAAAGGCTGTGTGTGAGCTTTACGCAACTCAATATACGACAAGTCGTTAACAAGAATTGTTTTCCTCTGATCTATTCTGGGCAGACAGACTTGTAAAACTCAAACTCGCCGGCGTCGCTGATTTTAACGATAACGGCGCACTTGATCGGGTCGCCTTCTTCGGTAAAGGTCATCTCGCCGGTAATGCCTTTGAAGTTCTTGATTTTGGCTAACGAATCGCGGACGCATTGGCGATCTTTGGCGATGTCCCCGGTGATGGCGCCGCAGTCTTGAATGGCTTTCTGGACAATGAGCATCGTGTCCCAGGTCAGGGCGCCTACGTCGTCAGGTACGTAGCCATGCTTCTCATTGTAGCGATCGATGTATTCTTTGGTTGCGCCCGTGGCTCCGGCGGCGGCATAGTGGGTGCTAAAGAAGAGACCTTTACAGTCATCGCCGCAAAGGTTCATCAACTCAGCCGAACCCCAGCTGTCGCTGCCTACGATGGGTGCGTCCCATCCCAGTTCATGCGCTTGCTGGGCAATCAGGGCAACTTCGTTGTAGTATTGTGGGGCAAAAATAAACTCGGCTCCCGATTCCTTGATTTTGGTCAACTGGGCGCTAAAGTCGGTGTCTTTGGTGGTGAAGCTTTCATAGGCAACCACGGAATCTGCGCCATGCACGTCTTCCCAGCCCTTCTTGAAGAACTCGGCCAATCCCTTGGGGTAGTCGCTGGCTACGTCGTAGAGGACTCCGGCTTTGGTGTATCCAAACTCCTCGGTAACAAAGTTAGCAATCACCGGTCCCTGGAACGGGTCCAGGAAGGGGGTTCGGAAAACCCAGGGCCTATCCAGCGTGGTGTTTGGATTTGTGGACCAGGGGCTAACCATCGGCGTTTTGTTGTCGTTGGCTACGCCGCCCGCGGGTACTGCCTGCTTAGAGGATTGAGGTCCAACAATAACCAACACTTCATCCTGAGTAATCAGCTTAGTATTGACTTTTGTAGCGGATTCTGCCTTGGCCTCATTGTCCTCAATGACCAACTCAACCTTGTACTTTGTCCCGCCAACGTCAAGACCGCCTGCGCCATTGATGTCCTCTAACCACATCTCGGCTGCAAACTTTGTGCCCTCGCCCACCTTGGGGATATCGCCGGTAATAGGGGCATTGATGCCGATTTTGATAACAGCTTCAGGGGCTGAAGCTCCGCCTCCACAACCTGAGAGAACGGCCAATACTAATAGCGCTGTTACTAGTCCAACAATTATCTTCTTCATAGTTACCATCTCCTCAAAAAATAATTTTAGTGTTTATAGACATCTACTGCAAAATCCCATCTTTATTGATCCGGTGCAGAAGCATCACCTCCTTAAATATGGGCTTTTTAATACTGCAATAACATCAAAAACCAAAACAGAAATCTGTTTATTTGGGTGTTGAAGCGGGTGGAATTATGAGGTGGGTTATCAAGTTTCTGGATTTTCCGAGTTCTTATCGCAAACAGTTAGGTGGCAGCGGAGACTATATAGATTATAACCCTACTTCTATCAAGAGGTCAATTTAGTGTGTGCCAAATTGTACAATTAATTTGGCTTGTTAACCGGCTAACTGAGTGGTATTATTAAGCCACATGCTACCCGACAGGTTTAGATTATAATAGCCTGATGCGTTAGCCATATTCTATGAGGTGTAAATCTATGGAGAGGACATTGACCAAGGGTTTATTGACGTGGGCCGAGGTTGATCTTGAAACCATTACCCGCAATGTAAAGGCAGTTAAAACACACATTGGCCCAGCGGTAGGCTTGATGGCTGTGGTAAAAGCCAATGCTTATGGTCACGGAGCCGTACCGGTGGCGCAAACGGCGCTGGCTGCCGGCGCCGATTGGTTAGCCGTTAATCGAGTGGAGGAGGGCGTGGCCCTGCGTCAAGCCGGAATTGGGGCGCGTATTCTAGTTTTGGGTTATTGTTTGCCTGCTCAAGCTGCCGCTGTGGTTGAGCACAACCTGACTCCGTCCGTGACAACCCAGGCTGCCGCTACAGCGCTGGCCGACCAGGTTGGGCATTTGGGGCGTCCTTTTCCTATCCACCTCAAAATTGATACAGGTATGGGCCGTTTTGGCCTGCTGCCGGACGAGGTTGTCGAGTTTACCCGCGCTCTGCAAAATCTGGCCCCGCTTCAAGTGGAGGGTATGTTCTCTCACTTTGCCGTAGCCGACGAGGCTGACCCGGCGTTTAGCCAACAGCAAGCTCAAGTTTACCAAGATGTGGTTGCCGCCGTTGAAGCTGCCGGGATTAACCTACCCTTGAAACACCTGGCAAACAGCGCCGCCAGTTTGGCCCTACCACAAGCTCACCACAATATGGTTCGACTAGGCATTGCGATGTACGGTTTGCCACCCTCCAATGAAATCGAGTGGCCTGTTAGCCTCTACCCGGCGATGACCCTGAAAACGCGCATTGCTCGCCTGCGCGTTTTACCTGCCGGGGCATCCGTTGGTTATGGCCGTACCTATATCGCCCCAACTCCCACCCCGATTGCCCTTGCCCCCGTTGGTTACGGCGACGGCTATCCCCGCCTCTGCTCCAATCGAGGAGCCATGCTGGTCCGGGGCAAACGAGCGCCCATTGCAGGCCGGGTCTCAATGGACCAGACCTCGCTGGATGTGAGTGGCATTGAAGGGGTGACTCAGGATGATGAGGTGGTTGTTTTTGGTCGACAAGGGGATGCGGAAATTACCGCCGGAGAGGTGGCTTCGTGGGCCGAAACAATCAACTACGAGATTGTCACCAGGTTAGCGGCGCGGGTTCCGCGAGTTTATTTAGGGGATGAATTGTAGGGTTTATAGTTAAATTCCATTCACTATTGGGCAAGCGACAGAATTTTGTTATAATCAAATAATGATACTACTCAACCATATGTCATTTCGAGAAGCTTGCGACGAGAAATCCCTACAGAGTAACAATTATCAAGACGGTTGCTGGAAAACTTCACAAACAGTTTCTTGGTTTACCAGCTATCCGATAGATAAGAGTAACGTCACAGGGATTTCTCCCTTCGGTCGAAATGACATGCTTCAGTAGTAACCAAATAGTGACAGAGCAGGTAACGTTTCGCACTTCCTTTTGCAAGGATACCAAATTCTTATGGAAGAACAATCACTCAAAAATCAGGCCCAGGAAATTATTGTAGCCGTAGACAATGATTTGCAGGAAATCGAGTCCAAAGCCCTGACGGTTCAGGACGAGGTCCACACCAAAGCCGACGCGATTATGGACACCATCTTCCGCGTGGTCAGCGATGTTGACTTCAAAGCCGCTGCGGCACGGGTCGATGCGCTTAAAGAAGAGAATCCCGACGCTTCAGAGGAAGAGCTTTCAAGAAAGCTAATTCGGGATAAATGCCAGCGAACCGGCACGGTGGGAGCGCTGACATCCGGCGCGGGCCTAATTCCCGGTATCGGCACAGCAGCGGCTGTGACCCTGGGCGTGGCTGCGGATATTGGAGCTACCTTTAAGTTGCAGGCTGAACTGGTTCTGGAGATTGCCGCCCTGTACAATTACCCCCTGACCGATGAAGAAAAGCAACGATTGGTGATGGCCATTACCGGCCTTAGCGCCGGAACCACGGCTCTGGCTCGTCAGGCCGGGCAAAAAGCAGCCGTCAAAGTCGGCGAGAAATTTGCCGAAAAGTCGGTGCTAAAAGCGCTGCCGGTGGTGGGGGTCATTGCCTCGGCGGGAACCAACGTTTTATCGACATACGTTATCGGTCAGCGGGCCGACGTTTACTTTAGGTTGGGGCCGGAAGCCATTGGCGATTGGAGCGACAGTGTGCGGACAATTACCGGCGTAGATGAACGAAATATTACCCGATGGTTAGCCGAGAGTGGCAAAGCCACCGGCGCAATAATTGTGTCCGGCACAGGGAAGGTTGGCGAAGCCGGAAAAGCAGCCGGGGAAGCGATGGCCGTAGGAGCCGGTAAGGCCGCCGAATCGGTTGGGGCCGGCGCTAAAAAAGCCGGAGCAATGACTCACAGAGGCGTGAAGGCTTATCTTCGCTGGGTGATCTGGTTTTGGACCACGGTCTTTGGATACGTCTGGAAGTTCTTGGCGTTTATCTGGACCTTTATCGCTTTCATTCCCCGCAAAATTGTCGACTGGTTCAGGCGGAAAGATGAACTGCCAGAAGATGATATAGATGTCTAGTAAATTTTTCTGAAGGACTATATGCAGGAGTTAGATAATGAAAAACAGGCATAAACAGATACGGCAAAGAATTATGGCGCGGGCCGCGGCCCACAAAAAACCGAGACCAAAGCGTCCCAAACCGGCGCGCTTTCTGGATCAGGTAAAAAGGCAACAGGCTCAACTTAAACGCGAGCAGCTTAAGGCCAAACAAGAGGAGTTGAGACGAAAGGCCAGGGCGCGCGCTCCGGCTCAACCCGCATCGTCCTTAAATCAAGAAATTACGGATCGCCTTCAGGATATTCAATCTGAGCTTGATGATTTGCAAGACGATATCATGCTGACCAGCGTCCACGATGATATGGGGCGGATAGAAGCTGTGCTGACAAACCTGACCACTGATCTGGGAAATTTGCGAACCAAGGGATATGCCTTCCGTAGTTATTTGGAAAACAAGATTAATGTTTTAACCGACAAATGGGAAGATATCTCTGACCGGGTTGACGACGAAATTGAAGAGCAAAGCGACAAACTTGAGCGCGAGTCCGAAGAAGCGGAGCGCCTGTTACGGCAAGCCCTTGGCGGCAACCAAACGATGGTCAGCCGGGCCGAATCGGCGGTGCAGTCGCTTGAGCGCAAAGCAAGCTCGGCGCGTCAGGCCCTGAGAAATCGCTATGATGATGTGGCCCGGACTATTCACCAGACCCGCAGCAAACTTGATGACGTGCAGTGGGCTTTTGAACAGGCCGATCAGTCTACCTTTGAATTTTTGGAAGCGGAATATTTGATTGCCGCCTGTCGCGCTCAAATGCTGGAAGACCCCGATAAAGATGAGGGGGCCGAAGGAATTTTATACCTAACCGATGAGCGTGTCGTCTTTGAGCAAAAAGAAAAAGTAGCAACCAAGAAGTTCTTATTTATAACCACAGCCAGCGAGATGGTTCAAGAGGTTGATTTTGAAACGTTGCTCGACTGGGTTGAAGAAGTTAAGTCGCAAGATAAGAAAAAGTTTTTGTCCAAAAAAGAGTTGCTCACGCTCAATTTATCGCCGGATGCCGGGTGGCCTTCTGTAACGTTCAGGCTGCTCAAAGGAGCCAAAAACGAGGATTGGAGCCAGTACGTCAATCGCGCTCGCTCCGGCGAGATTGACCGTGAGCGCATCGCCGAGGCCGCCGCAGAAAAAGAAGAGGTCTCCACCCAGGTTGCCGAAGCGCCAACCGTCTGCTCGATGTGCGGCGCGCCCCTGCCGGCAGCCATCGCTCGCGGCCAGGGCGAGATAACCTGTGAATATTGCGGGACAGTGGTTAGGCTTTGAGGTAAACTATGGAATGTTTTTATTGTAAGGGTGAGTTAATTCGAACGAAGGTGAGTTACACCGCGTCCCGTAAAGGATACCACTTAATCATTGATGATGCGCCAGCTTGGGTATGTCAGCAATGTAAAGAACCACTTTTTGATGAGGAAACGGTAGATACCATCCAAGAGATGCTGCGCGAAGTTGACATCCGATTAGATAAACTTGCTACACTATCAGTTGTGGCGTAGTTGACTGTGGCCAATAAACTTGCACTTCTCAACCTGTCACGGATTGAGTTAAAAGAATTAATAATAGGGTGGGGCGAGCCGGCCTACCGAGTCGAACAAATTGAAACCTGGCTTTACAAGCGACACATCACCGACGTGTCCCAAATGAGTAATTTGCCCAAAACGCTCCGCCAACGCCTGGTTGATGAGTGTTTGGCGGACCCGTTAAAATTGGCGGTTTCGCTCGACTCGACAGACGGGCGGACTCGGAAAGCGCTCTTTGCTTTGCCGGATGGTCAAGAGATTGAGGCAGTTTTGATGCGCTATGATAAACGCCAAACGTTGTGCATCAGTACCCAGGCCGGTTGCGCTATGGACTGTCCATTTTGCGCCACCGGGCAAATGGGCTTTAGGCGCAACCTGTCTGCCGGAGAAATTGTGGCCCAGGTTCTCTATTATGCTCGACAACTTGACCGCGAAGAGAAGCGAGTCGCCAACATTGTTTTTATGGGGATGGGTGAGCCGCTGGCTAATTATGCCGAAACGTGGCGAGCCATCCGGCGGATGAACGATTCGACCGGGTTTAATTTGGGGGCGCGGCATATGACTGTGTCTACGGTGGGACTGGTTCCGGCCATCCGGCGGATGAGCCGGGAGCCTGAGCAGGTAGGGCTGGCTGTCTCGCTGCACGCGCCCACGGATGATTTGCGCGATAAAATTGTACCCCTCAACCGTCGCTATCCTCTGGCTATGCTGATGCAGGTTATTCGGGATTATATTGACGCAACAAACCGGCGTGTCACCTTTGAATATGCCCTGATGGACAATATAAATGACAGCGACACCCACGCCGACCAATTTGCCGGGTTGGTGCAGGGCTTGCTGTGTCACATTAATCTGATTCCGCTTAACCCTACGCCCAATTCACCGTGGAGCGGCTCGCCGGATGAGCGCGTGCTTGCTTTTCGGGATAGATTACAGGCAGCGGGTGTTCCTACTACTATTCGGCTGCGACGGGGTATCGACATTGCGGCCGGGTGCGGGCAGTTGCGCAATGCGCATAGTCAGCAGAAATAGGTAAATCTTCCAATTTAACCGCATAAATCCTCTATTGAAGTAGTTATGTTTGATTTTTACGCTTGCGTGGTGTAGAATTGGAAATGATTAAAGGTGTAAACAGTTTTTAAGCGTTTTGTGTTATACCTGTTGCATAGAGAGGCTCAATAAAAAAAGGCCAGCAAATTTGCTGGCCTTTAAAGATTGAAAGATTGGAGCCTGTTTGGCCTTGCTCCCAAACCAGGGTTTGAGAACGAGGGTGGAGGCGTTAAGCCTTTATCGCGGTGCGTAAGCATCGAGAGCAGACTTTAACTTTTTGAGGCTGACCATCTTTAAGAATTGTGGTTTTTTGAATGTTGGGTTTCCACTGGCGCTTGGTATGGCGCTGAGAAAAGCTCACATTATGACCACTTATTGGTTTCTTGCCACATACTGCACATTTTGCCATGACAACATACTTCCTTTTCTAAAAATGAGAATTTTATAATTACTTGTCTATTACGACACGAACAGGCATCATAGCACAGCCTCTTTAAATTGGCAAACGGCTCGGTAAATGCGCTTAGGGGATGGATAAGCTCAAAAGTAAGATGAGGATTTTACCGCTTGATTACGATCAGGCCTTACAGGGATTTAGCGTGCAAGACGGCATAGTTTTTGCTTGCAATGGGCCTGGCTTTAAAAATATGCTTTGGGCGGGCAAGCAGTGGCTTGAAGCTCATATAAATGTGGTTAACGGCCTTAATGTTTTCCCTGTTCCCGATGGGGACACAGGCACCAACATGTGTTTGACTATGCAATCCGCTTTGGAAGAGATTGAGCAAAGTGGAGACCATGCTGTTGGGGTTATTGCTGCGGCTGCGGCGCATGGAGCATTGATGGGCGCTAGGGGAAACTCGGGGGTGATACTTTCTGAGTTTTTGCAGGGATTGGCTCTGGGATTAAAAGGAAAAGAGTCCTTTACCGTTGAGGATTTTGCGGACGCCGCCGGGTTGGGCGTGGAACGGGCTTATCAGAGTGTGGTTAACCCGGTGGAAGGCACTATTTTAACAGTAGCCCGCGCCGCTGCCGAAGCCGCCCGGCAGAGTGTCGAGACGACCCAAGACCTGATTGTGTTATTGTCTAACATGGTGGAGGCGGCCACAATAGCTCAAGCCAACACTCCGGAGCTTTTGCCGGTTCTAAAAGAGGCAGGCGTTACCGACTCTGGCGGTCAGGGATTGCTCTATATTCTGGAAGGCGGGTTGCGTTTGGTTAATAATGAGCCGGTTGATCTGGACCCGGCCGGCGAGATTATCCCCACGCTGCAATCTACCCTGGGTGTTGAAGATGCGGATTACGGCTATGACGTACAATTTTTAATCCAGGGTGAAGGGCTGAATGTCGAAGAGATTAGGGCGCACATTGATACTATTGGGGAGTCGACGGTAGTTGTTGGCGATGAGCGAACGGTGAAGGTTCATGTCCATATTGATAATCCGGGGTTGCCTTTAAGCTATGGGGCGGGTTTGGGTCTTATCAAGGACGTGGCAGTAGAAAATATGGGACAGCAAGCTAAAGCATTTGTTTTTGAATATGCTGTGCCATCCCCTCACGCCAAATTAGCGGGTGGGGAGGTTGCCGCTATTGCTACTGTCTCGGTTGTGCCGGGTCGGGGATTAAATGATATTTTTCAAAGTTTGGGTATCGACCAGGTAGTGGCGGGGGGACAAACAATGAACCCCAGCGCTCGGGAACTGCTGAATATTGTTGAGCAAATTAAGGTTGACGACGTATTGATTTTACCCAACAACAGTAATATAATTTTAACAGCCCGACAAGTGCAAAAGTTATCTAAAAAGCGCGTGGAAGTAGTCCCTACCAAAACCATTCCCCAGGGAATTGCGGCTCTGCTTTCCTTTAACGCCAAAACAGACCTTAAAGCCAATGCCCGGCGTATGTTTGACGCTGCCAAACAGGTTTTTACCATTGAAGTAACCGAGGCGGTTCGCCGCTCTACACCCAACGGCTTTCACATTGAAGTTGGCGATATTATTGGTTTTCTTGATAATGAGTTGGTTGGCGTTGGTCAATGTTATAATGAGGTAGCGCTTGATATCCTGTCTAGAATGGAAACTGATGCGCTCGAAATCATCACTGTTTATTTTGGTCGGGATAGTTCGTTGGGGCAGGCTAAGGCTTTGGCCGCTAAAGTCAACCGGCTTTATCCTGAAATAGAAGTTGAAATTTATGAGGGGGGACAACCCCATTACCATTACATCATTTCATTGGAGTGATTATACGCTTTGTCAAAAAAAGTTGCCATAGTTACAGATAGTACAGTTTACTTTAAGCCGGGAGAGGCTGAAAAGTTAGGGGTGCATATTGTGCCGCTCAATATTCATTTGGGGGGCAGCAAGTTTTTAGAAGGCGCCGACATTGACACCGACGAACTTTTCCGCCGGGTAAATTATAGTAGCGGATTTCCAGCCAGCTATCCCCCTGATTCGATAGTTTTTGAAAATCTATACGCTCAATTGCACCAGGAAACCGACCAGATACTCTCTATTCACACCTCTGGCCGTCTTAATAGAACAGTTGAGAGAGCAAAAATGGGAGCTGAAGCTCTTTTGGGCCGCTGCTCTATTGCCGTAGTTGACTCAATGACAACCTCAATTGGGTTAGGAATATTAATAAAAGCGGCGGCGCAGGCCGCTAACGATGGGGCCTCGCTGGATGATATTGTGCGCCTGGTGCGAGGAATGATTCCCCACATTTATTTAATTTTCTATGTCGAAACAATGGATTACCTGGAACGGAGCGGGCGCATCGGCAAAGCTCAGGCCATTCTGGGATCAATGCTTAATATTAAACCCATCCTTTTTATGGAAGATGGCGATATTATTCCACTTGAAAAGGTCCGCACTACAGAGAAGGCGCTTGAAAAGTTGTTTGAGTTTGTGGCAGAATTTGATAATTTAGAACAAACTGCTATTATTCAGCGTAGTAAGTTCCCTAACAAAGAGGCCAGACAGTTACAAGATCGTTTGCTGCAAAGTTTTCCTGATCTGGGATTTCCAATAATTCAGTATGGTCCCGACTTGGCAACCCGTGTTGGCTCCAGCGCTTTGGGTATTGTAGTTTACGAAGGCGCCACGTTCTAACAAGTAAGAGATAATCCGGTAATTCAACTTATCCGTTAAAAAGGACGAATGACGAACGATGGTAGACGAATGAAACGAT
>JAJRVO010000607.1 GCA_024277275.1 Chloroflexota bacterium | reverse complement strand
TTTCTTAAAGACCGCAGAGGTTTTTTGCGAGATATTTTCAAGCGAATTTGCCTCGATTATGACCCTGACTTACAGTTAAAATGGGCTTTAGAAACCTCTGCGGTCTGGCCCACACGATTTAAGAAACACGCTCTAAGGTTGGGGTAGCTATGCAAAGCGGTAGCAATGCGACGCGCAACGTGGCGAATATAGTGTTGCTCAATGATTCGTTTACCGCCTTGCTGCCCGCTTTTAGGGAGGGAAAACGGATTATCAGTGGTATGAGGCCTATCCTGGCACTCTTTGTGACCCGGGCTTTTTCTGCCGTACTACTTATCATCGCGATTACGATGGTGGGTCTCGACTTCCCCTTTGAACCCGCCCAGGTGGCCCTGACCACATTTACCGTGGGCATTCCTGTTTTCTTTCTGGCCATGTGGTCCCGTCCCGAAACCTCTAATGAGGGGCTGTTTCAATTCCTGATCCACTTTGTCTTGCCGGCCGCTATTCTAAATATGCTATTTGGGTTATTAATTTTTACATTTATGCACAATCGGGTGCAATATGCCCTGGTGGAGTTTGAGGTACCGGCGCAAATCATCACCCGTATGGAAAACTACACGGGCCTCACCTATGATGTAAATGAGAACTTTAGCCAGGTGGTGGCCGTGATTGCCGCTCAATCAGCGCTCTCGATCTTTACCTCATTCTCAGCCTTCTTACTCATTGTGTTTGTCGAACCCCCTATCCGATTTTTTGAGGGTGGAGCCAAGCTTAGCCCTGACAAGCGGCCAACGGTGTTGGCTTTTGGTCTTCTGGTAGTTTTTATAGTGATTTTAAGCGTGAGGTCGTTTAGAAATTATTTTGGTCTGATAGTCCTCGGCTGGCCAAACGTCCTACTCATTGGTGCGGTGACGATTGTATGGGGGTTATTATTGCTTGGCATCTGGCGCGCCAACTGGCTTGAGCGTATTTTGGTCTTGGACGCGCTTGATGAGTGAGATTGGTCGGTGATGTTTGTTAATATAACCAACTCACAGGCTTGTCTCACCTACATCGGACACGCCACGGCGCTGATTGAGTTGAACGGCGTACGCCTGTTGACCGATCCCATCCTGCGAGGCCGGTTGATGCACTTACGTCATCGCAACCCGCCGGACCGGTCGGATGTTTACCAAGATATTGATGCCGTGTTGATTTCGCATTTGCATTTTGATCACCTGGACTTTCCCTCGTTGAAAATGTTGGGGCCGGCCACTCGTTTTATTGTACCACGTGGGGCGGGCCTGCTATTACGTCAGCATGGATTCAAGCAAGTCGAGGAGATAGAGATAGGTGAGGTTACGCATGTTAACACAGTGACCATCAGCGCTATCTATGCCCGGCATGACCGGCGACGCCACCTGTTTGGCCCTACAGCCGACTGCCTGGGTTTCATCATCGGCGGGACTTACACCCTCTATTTTGCCGGTGATACTGATCTGTTTCCCGAGATGGTCACTCTGGCCGGGCGCCTGGATGTGGCTCTGCTCCCGGTTTGGGGCTGGGGACCAACGTTGGGCAAAGGCCATATGGATCCGTTTCGGGCGGCCCGCGCCCTCAGATTATTACAGCCTCGCCTGGCTATTCCCATTCACTGGGGAGTGTTGCATCCCTGGGGCTTAGGATGGTTAAACCCCCGCTTTTTAACCACCCCGCCCTATGAGTTTGTGGACTATGCCGCGCGTCTGGCGACTGAAGTCAAAACGCAAATTGTTGCGCCCGGCGACAGCATATCGTTGGAAGAGGTATTTAGATGACTACCATTTACACCATTCTGGGCGGATTGTTGGCCCTGTATGCCATCGGCGCTTACGTCTTTCTGGTTATAGATAATCGCAGCCCGCAATCCACGTTTGCCTGGCTATTTCTGTTCTACATCTTCCCTCTGGGTGGGGTGCTGATTTATGTTCTTTTTGGCCGGGGCCGGCATGCTTTCAGTGATGAAAATAAGTTGCTTAAACAAATCATTGGGGGCGACTTGAGCAAACCGCCGGCCTTCTGGTTATCAAAGCAAGATGAAACAATTGAAAAACTCAAAAAAGAGAGCCGGCCCGCTTTCCGGAAGTTACTGGAGCTTTTGCATCAAAATTCTTGTGCTTGCCTGACAACACACAATGACCTGGAAATTCTGCAAAATGGTCACGAAAAATATCCCCGGTTGATCGAGGATATTAAAATGGCGCAACACTCGATCCATTTAGAATATTTCGAGTGGGGGGCGGATACACTTACAGAAGAGTTAAAGGAACTCTTGATCGATAAAGCCCGGGCCGGGGTCGAGGTGCGGGTGTTGTTCGACCCGGTGGGCAGCTTCAATGCCCTGCGCAAGCGATATGTGCGTGAGATGAATGCCGGCGGGGTCAAGATGTATCCCTTCTTTCCCCTTTACAAATTGCATACAATCGGGTATCGCAACCACCGAAAAATTGCGGTCATCGATGGTAAAATTGGCTACACGGGCGGGATGAATATGACCGAGGCGTATCTTAAAGGGCCAAAGGGATTTACCGGCTGGCGAGATACCCATGTCCGCCTGACCGGGGAGGCAGTGCGAGTCCTCCAGGCTACGTTTTTGACCAGTTGGTACAACGGTATTGGCGAAAACCTTTCACGGGAGTCTTATATGCCTCCGGTTGCAGAAACCCACAGTTATCTGCCCGTGCAAGTGGTCAATTCGGGACCTGACTCGGAGTGGCAGGCCATCAGGCAGTTATATTTCTTTCTGATTTTAGCCGCCGAAAGGCATGTCTATATTCAGTCCCCCTTCTTTATTCTGGACGAGAGCATTGCCGAGGCGCTCAAAGCGGCGGCTTTATCAGGGGTAGAAGTCAAGGTCATGCTGGCCCCCAAAGGCGCAGAGGGCGGGCTGCCCTATCGGGCCGGGCGAACGTATGCTGCGGCTATGGTCAAAGCCGGCGTGCAGGTTTATTACTATCAAGGCGCATACTTTCACCCCAAAACCATTATGGTCGACTCGACCGCCTGCTCGATTGGTTCGGCCAATATGGATATTCGCAGCTTCAGCATCAACTATGAAACAAACATCGTGATTTATGACGAGTCGACAACCAGGAAATTGGAGCATGACTTTTTGAATGATCTCCATCAGTGTCGCCAATTTTCTCTGGCCGAGTACCAAAAGAACTTTTTTGGCCGGCTGGTCGATTCTACCACCCGTCTTTTTTCGCCGTTGTTGTAGAGAGGTCACTAACAGTGACGCTGCACCGCCAGACTCCTCTTTGTAACCCTTCTCCTCTTTACCTGCATCTAACACAATGGAAAGGACATTTACTCTCAGTAAACAAAAGGAATCAATTTGCAAACACGGCCCTGGTAGTCACTATATTCCGGGAACTTATCGGCCAGCCGCTTTTCCTCTCGCCGCGATTTGATGTCAAAAAAGATGAACAGGATAACAGCGTAAAACAAGGTTAAAAGATTGCCCCAAACCAACGCCCAGCCAAACGCGCCCATAATCAAACCACTGTAAATGGGATGCCGTACAATAAAGGACGAAAAAAAGAGGGAAGAATCTTGATGAGCTATAAGCAATTCCCGTTTTGGAAACTGTGCCGCCGATAACTACTCAGTCGGGCTGATTTTTGCCGGTGTAAGAGCAGAATTGGCAGAATTAACGAATCAAAATTCTATCATTCTGGAAATTCTGCTCTGAAATGCCAACAATTGC
>JAJRVO010000054.1 GCA_024277275.1 Chloroflexota bacterium | reverse complement strand
TTTGGTAAGTTTGGTGAGTTTAATGAGTTTAGTGAGTTTTATGAGTTTTTAACTCACAGAACTCACCCAACCCACAGAACTCATCTAACTTTAGACAGGGGTGGCAGGAATTGAACCCGCAACCTTCGGTTTTGGAGACCGACGCTCTGCCAATTGAGCTACACCCCTACATCTGAATGATGAATTTGTCTTTATTCATCGTTCATCATTCATCGTTAATGTTAGTAGCGGGGGGAGGATTCGAACCTCCGACCTCCAGGTTATGAGCCTGGCGAGCTGCCTCTGCTCCACCCCGCAGCAATTATAGTAGCGAGGGAGGGATTCGAACCCTCGACCTCCAGGTTATGAGCCTGGCGAGCTGCCTCTGCTCCACCTCGCATCGAATAAAGTTGATCTTTTGCCGATGGTTAAGTACCCCCGATTCTGTTAACAAATAACGCTGTTTAACACAACGCCGTTTGCCCCCGTCATCTGTCTCAGACCGCTGCAATAGCGGCCTGGCGACGCCTGGTTTGTAGAGTGTTACTCTACTTCGCCGTTGCCGCTGCGATGAGACCGAACAGTTGGGATGTGTCTACCCCCGCCCGGCCCGCTCACCTTGCTCTCAATCGCACGCTCGCCCAGCCAGTATCGTTACCGAGTACTGCTGGTAGGCTCTTACCCTACCGTTTCACCCGTTACCTTTAGCTTGTGCCAAGTCATTGTTACAAGCCAAAGGCCGGTTTGCTCTCTGTTGCGGTTGTAGTCAAAGACGCTTCTCAACGCTTTGCCCTCACTTACTGTTTCATGAGGCGATCTTGTCCCAATGTACACTGGAACGGAGAGTCGGGAAGTTCCTCTATCCAGCTTTATAAGCCGAGGCTTATCAAGTCGAACAGCGACGGATCTACCTATCAGCACAGATCAATTTTTAAGGAGCTATATCTCCAGGCGTCCCCGGCAGGATTCGAACCTGCGGCCTTTTGGTCCGCAACCAAACGCTCTATCCACTGAGCTACGGAGACACGGAGCCACCAATTTTTTAATAACCAATTGGGAAAAAGACTATAGCATAAGTTTGGAAATGTGTCAAACCTAAAAGGTCTGCGACGAGTGCATCCCATAGTTTAGGAAATAGGGACAAAGACGTTTTGCTTTATGGAGGATTCCCCCCCGTGCGTGCCTGTCTTCTTCCAAAATTGGGGCCAGATCCGTCCGCAACAGCGCTTTTTGAGATGTTACATTTAAAGGTATAATCCTGAGGGTGGTCCGCAATTTAGTTGACAACTTTTCTACCTGGCGATGGACGAATGACGGTAGACGAAGGAAAATACCGGATATTCACGTTTTTTTCGTCGTCCGTCGTTGGTCAAACGTGTAAAGTTAATTTCTACAAGGGCCTTATTACCACAAACTATCCAATGCCAACACTTTCTGAGAAACTCAAATCACTCGGCGTTAAGATTGGAGCGAGGGATTTACCGCCGCCCCATCGCGTATCCGAGGCTTATTCAATTGAACAGGTTATCTCCGGTCACTTTTTGCCGACATCCCACGGCGAAGTGTTTGCTGCGGAACAGCGTTACGATCCGGAGTACCGGTTTGGGAGAGTCGGGCTGCGGCCAGAGGCGTCGCTGCAAATGATTGCGGCCTGGGCGCAAGAGGCGCGGCTGGCAGAGATTGACCTTGCCCGCTTTGCTTTTCTCGATACAGAAACATCGGGGTTGGCCGGAGGGACGGGCGTTTATGCTTTTTTGGTAGGCGTGGGTCGTTTTGAGGGAGAGGGTTTTCGGCTGGCTCAATTTTTTACGCGCGACCCCGGCGAGGAGCAGGCCCAACTGGCGGCGCTGACCGACTTTCTCAAACCCTGCGAGGCGCTGGTTACATTTAACGGCAAATCTTTTGATGCGCCGTTGCTAAACACGCGCTACACCATCAATGGCTTGCAGTCTCCGCTACCGGCTCTAGCCCATCTGGATTTGCTGCATCTGGCTCGTCGTCTCTGGCGCGACCGTCTGCCGAGTCGCCGTTTAGGAGAGTTGGAAATTCACATTCTTGGGGCCGAACGATCCGAGGAGGAGGTGCCCGGCTGGCTGGTCCCCTCCATCTATTTTGACTATCTCCGCACCGGCGACGCGCGGCCCTTAAAGGGCGTCTTTTATCACAATGCCATAGACGTACTGGCTATGACCGCTTTGCTTAACCACATGGCCCAGATAATGGCGGAGCCGCTGTCTGGAACGGTTGAACACGCGCTGGACCTGGTCGCCATTGCTAAGCTGTATGAGATGGCGGACCGGTTTGAAACCGCGGCTCAGTTGTTTGAAGAGGGGATGGCTCGCAACGATTTGCCGGAAGAACACTATTGGGCTACTCAGCAGCAACTCTCTTTTTTGCACAAGCGACGCAAAAATTTTGCCGCAGCGATCAAGGTTTGGCAACTGGCGGCAGAGGGTCGCCAAATATATGCTCATATTGAACTGGCTAAATTTTACGAACACCGGCAGCGTGACTACCCCGAAGCCGCCCGCTGGACTCAGGCCGCCTTGGACTTGTTAATCGCCCCCAATGCCTCCAGCCATGAGCGGGGCCAGTGGTTAAGCGATTTAAAGCATCGTCTGGCCCGGTTGCAGCGGAAGATGAAGTGATGACTCGCTGTTTTGGAGCATAGGGTTAAAATTTTACTATAAAAGATGCTCCAGATCATTCAAATCCTTGTACCGACCGCTGGCTTTTTTGTTTATCTTCAAATGCTCCAGACTGATCAGATTTACTTCTACCCCATCAAAAACATCAACCTGTCGCGCTACGTAACATTCTTCAAAACTCACCCCAGAAATTGTCGTCAATAGCTCAATCCGCACCGGCGGCGCTCCCATCCGAATGATCTGCTCTTCCTTCAAAAACAAATCCGGCGTCAATTCCTCAACGCCAAATCCAAACTCCTGCAATACTTTGACAACTTTCTCAGCGTTTTCCACCTGGATAGCTATCCAGATGTCCATATCCGCCGTTGCTCGTGGGTAGCCGTAATAACCAACCGCATATCCGCCAATCAGCAAATATTCAACCTGGTGGAAATTGAGCAATTGTAAGAACTCTTTGAAGTCGGGTGGTAGATGGACTGTAGCCATAGATAACCTGTCTCATCCACTCTAAAGCTTTAAGACGCTCATAGGGCGTTTTTGAAAGCCAGTACTCTTTTTCATCCGTTTCCTGGGAAAGTGAGGCTATAGAAAAAGCGGCTCGATCAACTTTGAGTGAATCTGCTATGTTCATTTTCGATGGTCCCATTGCATTTGACATAATTGGAGTATACCAAAGAATGAGAGCCTTTGCCAACCTACTGCGAATATTTTTATCCTTGACTTTATGTTAAAAAACAAAGTCTGAATTGCACAAGTCTAACCAGGTTATTTATGCAACTAAGCCTTGTTCAGACCCCGCACCAGCGAAGCATTAAAATCGGCGGGCCACTGAGTTTCTTGATTGTATGTGGCGGTTTTAAGAGAAGCGCCCCGTAGGTCGGCCTCCATCAGGTTGGCGGCTCTTATATCGGCATTGTTAAAATCTGCGCCTTGTAAATTACTGGTTTGCAGGTCGGCGCCGTGCAGATTGGTTTCTTGCAGGTTTGTTCCGGCCAGGTTAGCGCCTTGCAGATTGGCTGCCTGCAAATTACTCTCCCGCAAATCAACCTGTTGCAAGTTGGCCCCTTGCAACTGCGCGCCCTGTAAATTAGTTGAGCGGAGAGTGGCCTTTTCAAAATTGACCTGTTGCAAGTTGGCCTTTTGCAAATCGGCCTCCGTCAGATTGGCGGCTTGTAGATTAGCCCCTTCCAGATTAGCCTCTTGCAGGTTAGCCTCCTGCAAATCAGCCTGACTTAAGTTAGCGCCTGCCAGCTTAGCCTGGTGTAGATCGGCCTCTTGCAAGGTGGCTGCCTCCAGATTTGCTCCACTTAAATCGGCGCCGGCCAATCTGGTGGGCTTGCTGCTGAGAAAAGAACCGGCCTTGTTCAAGTCGGCTCCTTGTAAGTTGGCTCCCTGCAAATTGGTCTTTTCCAGGTTGGCCCCCTGCAAATTCACCCCGCTCAAGTCAAAACCGCTCAGGTCAACGCCGCTCAGGTTTACGTTCTTAAAGTTGATCCCCTGCAATATCGAGGTCGATAGATCAAGCCGGCGTAAGTCTTGCCCTTCAAAGTTAGCCTTTTTCAGGATAGCTCGCTGCAAAAAGATATCTTTTAAAACCGCCTTTTGAAAATCAACGCCTTCTAAATTGCTTTCTTGCAGGTTGACCCCTTGCAGGTTGGCCTTTTGCAAATCGCTCCCCAACAAGTTGGCCTTTTGCAGATTACCCCCTTGCAAATTGGCCCCGCGCATTTTAGAGCCTTGCAATTGAGCCTCTTGTAAATCGACATTTTGCAGCCTGGCTTTTTCAAGATTGGCCCCTTGCAGGTTAACCCCTTTTAAGTTGCACGCGTCTAACACCGAACCTTGCAAATTAACGCCTAGTAAATTTTCGCCTCTGAGATCAATATTGCGCAACGTTTTCCTGCTCAAGTCCGGCGACTTTCGCCGTTCACGGGCGTTTCTAATCTCGGCAAAAATCTCTTCACGGGTTATTTCGTTACTCATAGATTGCCTCCTTATCACTGGCTAATAGTTTTCCTCAAACTAAGGGATGATGTATAATGCGATTTTTGGGCGTGGTTCATTGGACACGGGAATTAACTGTACATTTTTGACGAATGACCAACGACGGACGATGAAAAAACGTAAGTATCCAGTGTTGTTCATTCGTCTACCGTCCATCGTCTTTCGTCGGGCAGCAAAGTGTTAACCAAATTGTGAACCATCTCGATTTTTGGACAGATAATTCTAACATAGAGTACAAATTTTGTCACCAAGTTTGGAGCAATCAAATGGCAAACAACATTGAAACCCGCTTATCGCCGCTTGTTGCCGCGCTGCGTGCCGGGCAACTGAGCCTAAACGCTTATCTGGAGCGCCTGGAGGCACAATTTACAACGGAAAATGAACGCATCAAAGCCTTTTTGCCCGAAAAGGACCGCTTTGAACGCCTGCACCGCGAAGCGGCAGAACTTGAAACCCGTTACCCGGAGCCAGAGTCTCGGCCGGCGTTGTACGGCGTCCCCGTTGGAGTTAAAGATATTTTTCATGTGGACGGCTTCCCCACCCAGGCCGGCTCCCGTTTACCCGCCGATATCCTGACCGGCCCTGAAGCGGAAAGCGTAACGTTGCTTAAGCAGGCCGGAGCGCTGATAATGGGCAAGACCGTCACCACAGAGTTTGCCTACTTTGGGCCGGGTCCAACCCGCAACCCGCATAACCCGGAACATACGCCGGGGGGGTCAAGCAGCGGGTCGGCGGCGGGAGTGGCAGCCGGGCTGTGTCCCCTGGCTCTGGGAACGCAAACCATTGGTTCAATTGTTCGCCCCGCTTCCTTTTGCGGCACAGTTGGATTCAAGCCCAGCGCGGGGCGCATCTCTGCTAAAAACGTCATCCCTCTATCGCCCACGCTCGACCACATTGGTTTTTTTACGCAGGACGTAGCGGGAGCAATTTTGGCCGCCGGCATCCTGGTTACAGCTTGGCAAGAGATCGCCCCCCAACCTGAGCGCCCGGTACTGGGCGTACCCACAGGCCCCTACCTGCAAAAAGCCGATCCCGAAGGTTTTGAACACTTTGAGACTACGTGGACAAAATTGGAGCAAGCGGGGTTCACCGTAAAAATGGTCCCGGCTATGCCCAACTTTAACAAAATTTACGCCTGGCACAACGCGCTTGTAGCCGGCGAAGCGGCCGCCGTTCATAAAGATTGGTCCGCCCAATACGGTAATCTGTACCACCCCAAAACAACCGAGTTGATTGAGCGGGGGCTTCAGGTTTCGCCTGAACAGATTGAGGCTTACCTGGCCGGACGCGAGCAGGTGCGGAGCGATTTGGAAACGTTGATGGCCGATAATGGCGTCTCGCTGTGGATTGCGCCCTCATCGGTGGGCACAGCGCCCGCCGGACTGGGCAGCACCGGCGACCCCGTGATGAACTTGCCCTGGACTTATGCCGGACTCCCGGCTGTTAACCTGCCCTCCGGTTTGGCCGATAATGGGTTACCGCTTGGGTTACAACTGGTGGGTGGCCGGCGGCAGGATGAAAAGTTGCTGGCCTGGGCCGGACAGGTGGCAGCGGCGCTGGATAAATAAGAGATTAGTAACTATTCAGCTATTCCATTCAAAATTGCTGAAATGACGGTAATTGGTAAATAGTAATTAGTTATTGGACCTAATTACTATTTACCAATTACCCGTAAAAAGCAGCGAGTGTGTGTTCAGGCTGAACAATTACAGAGGTTAGAGATTAAGGCAGCCCTTAAATTGTGGCATAAAATCATCCCCGTCATTAAAAATAATAATACGTTTGTTTTAACCTCGCACATCAACCCTGATTGCGATGCTTTAGGCTCGGAGTTGGCGCTGGCCGAATACCTGAGCGGTTTGGGTAAAAAAGTCGCCATTATTAATAGCGACCCTGCGCCCGCAGTTTATCGCTTTCTTGATCCCCAGAGCAAGATTAAACGGTACTCGCCCAAAAAGCACGCTTCCGTTATCCAAACAGCCGATGTTATTATTGTGCTGGATGCGTCGGGCAACTGGAAACGCGTAGGCCCCGTGGGCCAGACGCTTAAACAAGCGCAAGCCGTTAAACTGTGTATCGACCACCATCCCGACGCCACTGATTTTGTCGACCTGGCAGTCATTGATACAGAGGCTTCAGCCACCGGCGAGTTAATTTATGACCTGGCGCTAACAATGGGCGGAACGGTGTCAAAACATATGGCTCAAGCGCTTTATGCGGCCGTTGTAACGGATACAGGCAGCTTTCGCTTTCCAAAAACCAGCCCGCAAACGCACCGCATCACCGCTGAGTTGCTGGCCGCCGGAGCCGACCCCCTCTACATTTACAGCCAAATTTACGAGCAATACACAGCAGGATGCATTCGGCTAAAAGGGCGAGTGATGGAGTCCATTAAGACAACCGGCGGCGGCCAAATTGCATATTATGGATTGACGCAAAGCGCCCTAAAAAGTTACGGTGTTAAAAGCTCTGAACTGGATGGGTTTGCCGGCCTGGGGCAACAAATTGAGGGCGTGCGTATTGTTATTTTTTGTCAGGAAGTACCCAAGAACCGGGTCAAGATTAGTTTGCGCAGCAATGGAACGGTAGCCATTAACCAGATTGCCGTTGCGTACAAAGGCGGCGGGCATCCCTCCGCCGCAGGAGCCATTGTATCGGGCAAGCTGGACGAGGTTATGGCCGAAGTGATTGAGAAAGCAAAAGCATTGCTTGAAACAAATGGCGGGGCATAGTTATTTGGGTTTCGGTAAGAGAAGGCGACTCTAAAGCGTCTCTTTTTTGTAGCGACAGTAGGGCCTGCTAAAAGCCGGTTTGTAAGCGGCGTTTGGGGGTTACGTCCCCAGAGTTAGAGAATTGGGTCTGCTGAACGTTAAAACAGCAAATCTCACAAAATTAAAACATTTCTTATGCAATTCTAACACTATTGGTGTATAATCCTCGGTTGAAATAATTATTGAACCAGTTTGTCAAGGAGTAAAGATTTTACCATGCCTATTTACGAATATGAATGTCTTACATGCGGTGTCTCATTTGAAAAACGCCAACGCTTTAGCGAAGAACCCAAAGCCGATTGCCCTCAAGGCCACCAAGAAACTCGCCGATTGTTATCTACCCCGGCCATTGTTTTTAAAGGAAGCGGGTTTTACATCAATGATAGCAAGTCGAGCAAAAATAGCGTTAATGGAACCAGCAATAAAAATGGAACCTCAGAGAAAAAGTCGGAAACAAAAACCGAGTCGAAACCAACCAAGAGTGAAAAGGTTGAGTCTAAAACGTAATCAACCGCACTCTATTATTTTAACGACCTGGTCAAAAGCAAAAACCCGGCAATTGCCGGGTTTTTGCTTTTAAAGCCGCGCTTTACTGAAAAACAGTTAATCTTGATATTAGTTGACTCTAACCCAAATCTCACCTATGATATCTAAAAATATCGAAGGAAAACAGGCAAGCAAATGATCGGTTCAACCAACCCAAAAGTACAAACGCTCAGGCTGGCTTTATCTAACTATCCCATCCTGGCCGAAAAAATCCGGGAACGGATGCGAGAAGAGCTTTTTGCAAAGGGCATTATTGCGACCAGCGTGCTGGAAAAAGAAGCGGTAAAAAAAGCCGTCGAGTCCCAACAGATGGAAGGGCTAACCAATCCCATTATGCAAGAACCTGATGAGATATGGCAAAAGCGACTGGCTATTACCAGAGATTATTTAACCGACTTTTATTTTGCCTACAACCTGCCCTTTAGCCGTTTTGAAGAGATTGTAGAGGCAGCCGTTAATGAAAATCGCTCCGGCAAGCCGGGCAAAGTTTTTTTGGCTTTTAACCCGGAACTGGCCCCGTGGTATATGCTGTTTGAGCAAGGCGAAAAGTACGCCGGCTATCCCCCTGAACTATACGAAGGCGTTAAGCATCACTTACGACAAATTATTGTGGTTCTCCTAAAAAGCCTGGTCAGCGACCAGATGGCCTTTGTACGGATTGCCCGCGAATTTATCAACATTTTTACCCTGAAAGAAATCAAAGAACGCAGGATAGGGCGGGGCAAAATTGGAGGCAAGGCCGCCGGGATGGTTCTGGCCTACAAGATTCTTGAGCGACCAGACCCAGAAGATGAGTTTGATCTGAACTGTTGCGTTGACATCCCCGAAACCTACTTTATAGGCAGCGATGTTTATTATGATTTTAAGGCCATTAACAATTTGGATTACACCACCGGCTTAAAATATCGAACTCATAAAGTTATTGAGCAAGAATACCCAAAAATCCGTGATGCCTACCAATCCAGCCACTTTCCTGAATACGCTGAAACCAGACTCCGCGAGCTTTTAACACAAGTGGGCAACTGCCCCATTATTGTGCGCTCCTCCAGCTTGCTGGAAGACAACTTTGGCAGCGCTTTTGCCGGTAAATATGATAGCTTTTTTCTGCCTAACCAGGGATCGGCGGATGAAAATCTGGCGGATTTGATTGAGGCCGTTAAAAAAATATACGCCAGTATACTCAGTCCGGACGCGCTCTTTTACCGGCAAATTCAAGGGTTAGAAGATTACGATGAACGAATGGCTATCTTAATTCAAAAAGTAAAGGGCGAGGAACACGGAAAATACTTTTTTCCGTATATTGCCGGCGTCGGGTTTAGCCGTAATCCTTATATTTGGAACAAAAAACTCAAACGAGAAGAAGGCTTTTTGCGGATTGTATTTGGGATGGGAACCCGCGCGGTAGATAGGGTGGACAAGGATTATCCCCGGATGCTTGGCTTAAGCCATCCGCAACTGCGCCCTGTAAGCGGCGCGGCAGATATTGTAAGATACTCGCAGCGCATGGTCGATGTAATTGACCTGGAAGAAAACAAGTTTACAACTGTTCTCACAAAAGAGCTGTTATCCGATAATTTTCCGGGCGTTCAGTACCTTGCTTCCATAGATGAGGGCGACTTTGTAAAACCCATTTTTTCGTTAGGCACGGCCATTGCGCCAGAGAAGATGGTTCTTACGTTTGATAATCTTATAAAAAATACCGATTTTGTTAAACTGATGAAATCCATCCTGAAAAAGTTAGAGCGCCACTACCAACGTCCGGTAGACATTGAGTTTACGGTAGAGTTAATTCCCGGCTACCCCAAACCCGGCTTTAAGATAAACCTGTTACAGTGCCGCCCATTGAGCAACCAGGAATGGACCCCGGATATTGAGGTGCCCAACAACATTCCTGTAACAGATCAAATATTTACATCTAATCGCCTGGTGCCACAAGGTATAGTGGATAACATAAAATATATTATTTACATTGACCCAAATCGCTACAGCCAGATAGCTTCTAACGGCGTTCGGCTGGAGTTGGCGCGTATTATTGGGCGTCTTAACAACCGGCTAGAGGGAGAAACCTTTATTTTGATGGGACCGGGACGTTGGGGCAGCTCTAACATTGACCTGGGGGTAAAGGTCACTTATGCCGATATTTACAACACCCGGATGCTGATTGAAATTGCCATTGCCCGTAAGGGAGTGATCCCGGAAGTTTCATACGGCACGCACTTTTTTCAAGACCTGGTCGAAAGCAACATTTACCCGCTCTCGCTTTACCCGGACAATCCTGATACCGTATTCAATCAACCATTTATTGAGCAAACGCCAAACAGCCTGGCTTCGCTCTTGCCTAAAGACAGTTCCTATGGCGATTATATTAAAGTGATCGATGTGCCAACGGTGAGCGGAGGCAAACTTTTACGGGTAGCCATGAACGCCGAAGAGGGGAAGGCGCTGGGGTATTTGCATACTTAGTAATGAGAATTAAATAACTGTCCCTCAACATTGTAATTGGTAAATGGTAATTGGTTATTAAGCCAATCCCTAATTACTAATTACCATTTACTGCGCTCTGAAATGAGACAGTTATTTAATCCCGATTCCTTAC
>JAJRVO010000606.1 GCA_024277275.1 Chloroflexota bacterium | reverse complement strand
CGTAGCGTCCTAGTACAGCTTGGCGGAAGTCTTTCGGTAGTTACAAGCAGCGCGTTGCTTAGTTTATGGAGTGAAAAAGTGCACTTTTTCACTCCATAAACTACCGAAGGATTTACGCCGCCGTGTACTAGAGATTTCTCAGCTTACAGCTTCGAAATGACATGTGGGGTGAATAGTTACGAATCAAAGCAAATTTACAGGAGGTGATGTACATGCATACGCCAACACCAGCGCTCCCTGAGTTCGATTATATAAAACCCGCCTCGCTGCCTGAAGCCAGCCGCTTTCTGGCCGAACACAACGGCGAGGCCCGCCCTATTCTGGGGGGTACTGATACCTTTGTACGGATGCGCGACGGTTTTTGGAAAGAGAAATATATCGTCGATGTCAAAGGCCTGGATGGGATGGACGGAATCACGTTCGACCCGGCTGCCGGCTTGACCATCGGCGCATCGGTCAATATGAATCGGGTCGTCGCTTCGCCGGAAGTAAACGAGCATTATCCGGTACTGGCCGAGGCCGCTCACACTGTAGCCAGCTACCAGTTACGAACCCGAGCGACCATTGTCGGCAATATCTGCAATGCCTCTCCCGCCGGCGACACCATTGGGGCTTGCCTGGTACTGGGTGGGTCGTTACAGGTGCATGGCGTGGACGGCATTCGACAGGAGCCGCTGAGCGACTTTTTCCGTGGCCCCGGCCAGACAGTTTTGAAGCCGGGCGACATTGCCACGGCCCTATTATTGCCCTTCCCGCCCCACGGTTACGCGGCCAAATACATCAAGCTAGGCAGAAACGCTATTGGCGACCTGTCCATTGTCGGGGTGACGGCTCTGGGCTACCCTGATAGCGATACGCCTTCAGGGTTCCGTTTTCGGCTGGCTTTGGCCTCGGTTGCGCCGGTCCCCCTGGTCCCAACCCAGGCCGAAACTATCCTGGCCGAAAATTCCATCACCGAGACTGTCATCGCCGAAGCGGCCCAGTCGGCTATGGACGCCTGCAATCCCATCGACGACGTGCGCGGCAGCGCTCGCTACCGGCGGTTGATGGTCAGAAATCTAACAAAAAAAGCTGTGACAGAAGTCTGGGAAAAAATTAGTGAGTAGTGAGTAGTGGGCAGTAATCAGTTACCCACTACCCACTACCCACTACCCACTATCCACTACCCACTACCCACTACCCACTACCCACTACCCACTACCCACTACCCACTAACAACTGGTTACTGAATACCGGAGGTTAAAATGGCCTTTCATAAAATTACTTTTACCGTTAACGGCGAGTCCGAACTGGTTGATGTTCCATCGCATATGACCTTGCTCCAGATGTTGCGGGAAAAATTACGGCTGACCGGCGTTAAAAATGGCTGCGCAGCCGGTGAATGCGGCGCTTGCACTGTCATCATAAATGGCGAGCCGGTGAACAGTTGCATGGTCTTGGCTGTTGAGTGTGACGGGAAAGAGATTGTTACCATTGAAGGACTGGCCCGCGACGAGCGCCTGGACCCGGTGCAAGAGGCGATTATTGAGCAGGGAGGGGTCCAGTGTGGTTTTTGCACGCCGGGTATCCTCATTTCAGCGCGGGCGTTGCTGGACCGCACTCCCACGCCCAGCGATTACGAGGTCCGCGATGCGCTGGTAGGTAATTTGTGTCGCTGTACCGGTTATTTGCGTATTATTGATGCCGTGAAAAAAGCAGCAGAGGCATAGTTGATAAATAACTGCCTGGTTGTACCTGTTTAAATGCTGAGTATATTGGTAATTAGTAAATGGTAATTAGGACTGATGCGAACAATCACTAATTACTAATAACCAATTACCTGCTTGGAGGAAACGATGCAAACAAAAGAGATTGAGTCTCAAAAGATACCAGACCTTGTTGGCAAAAGCGTACCCCGGATTGATGCGCACGAGAAAGTAACCGGCGCGGCTATCTTTGCCGATGACATCGATTTTGGAGTCGGGTTACTGTATGCCCGGATTAAACGCAGCCCCCACCCCCACGCCTTGATCAAATCCATCGATACCAGTCAGGCCGCAGCCGTGCCCGGCGTAAAGGCCGTTGTCACCGGCGAGGACTTTTCCGGTTTCCTGGGCCTCTACCTGCAAGATCGTTACATCTTTTGCCGCGACCGGGTGCGCTACGTGGGCGATCCGGTTGCGGGCGTGGTCGCCGTTAGCGAAGAGATAGCCGAGCAGGCGCTAGAATTGATCAAGGTAGAATACGAAGCGCTGGAACCGGTGCTGGACCCTGAACTTGGGGCCAACCCGGAAGCTCCGCTGGTCCATCCAGACCTGGGCGACTATGAAGTGGCGCCCTTTATCTTCCCCAAACCCAACACCAATATTTCTAACCATTTCAAAATCCGTAAGGGTGATGTGGATAGCGCCTGGGAAAAATGCGCGGCTATCATTGAGCGCAAATACCGTATTCCACACGTGCAACATGTGCCGCTTGAGCCTCACATTGTTGTAGCCAAAGTGGACCAGGGCGGGCAGGTGACGCTGTGGGGCAGTTCCCAATCTCCCTTTGCTCAGCGTAATTTGATTGCCAAAGCGCTGGATATTTCTCATGCCGACATGCGAGTTGTTGCCCCCTATGTGGGCGGAGGTTTTGGCAGCAAAGCCGGGGTGAGTATGGAAGCGCTCGCCGTTGCCGTTGCCGCCAAGCTCAAAGGCCGGCCAATAAAGCTACGCTTGACCCGCGAAGAAGAGTTCTACACCGCCTTTGTTCGCCAGGGATTGGTGGCTCATTTTAAGATGGGCTGCGACGAGAACGGCCGATTGCTGGCTATGGAGAACAAACTTTATTGGGACGGCGGGGCCTACACTGAATATGGCGTGAACGTGGCCCGGGCCGGCGGTTACAGCAGCAGCGGCCCCTACGAGGTACCCAACGTAAAGGCCGATAGCTACTGTGTTTACACCAATCACCCGGTGGGCGGGCCAATGCGCGGTTTTGGAATGCCCGAAATGCATGCCGGATTGGAGCAATGTATCGATGAACTGGCCCAGGCAGTCAGTATCGACCCCGTCCAGTTTCGCCGGATTAACTGCTTGAAGACGGGCAGCACGCTGGTTACGGGCAGTAAAATGCATCCCACCGGCTTGTCAGAATGTATTGACAAAGCGGCTGAAGCCATTGGCTGGGGCAAGAAAAGCCCTCCCGGCGCGCCCAACAAGCGACGGGGTAAGGGTCTGGCTATTATGTGGAAAGCGCCGGCTATGCCGCCCAACGCCGGCTCGAGTTCCTGGGTTGAACTGAACGAAGACGGCACAGTGACCGTGGGCGTTGGCGGCCAGGAGATTGGCCAGGGGGTGTTTACCGTTGCCGCCCAAATGGCTGCGGCTGCGCTTGGCGTGCCTATCGACTGGGTGCGCGTGGCCGGCCCGGTAGATACGCAATATAGCCCCTACGAGTGGCAGACTGTGGCCAGCCGCCTTACCTGGAGTATGGGCAACGCCGTCCGCAACGCGGCTCTTGACGCCCGCCGGCAAATTCTTGACGTCGTGGCCGAAGTTTGGAATGAGAACCCCGATGACCTGGATATTGTCAACGGCGAGGTTGTCTCTTACAAGAGCGAAGAAGCGGTCTCGTTGAAAGACATTGTGGTTTACGGCCTGCCCAAACCGGATGGAACGGGTTGGGTTGGCGGCCCCATTGTTGGGCGGGGCAAATTTATGCCCACCTACGTCACCGGTCTTGACCCGGAGACCGGCCAGGGGGAGCGGGCCGTGGTTCACTACACCACCGGCGCTGAGGCAGTGGAGGTGGAAGTGGATTTGGAGACGGGCAAGGTAACAGTCATCCGTGGCACGGCTGCTTTTGACCTGGGGCGGGCCATCAATCCTGAGTTGGCTAAGGCGCAGGTTGAAGGCGGTTTTGTGCAGGGAATCAGTACGGCCCTGTTTGAGAGTCTTCAACTTGAAGATGGCGTGCCGCAAAATCCCAGCTTTGTCGATTACCGGATTGCCACCAGCGCCGACGCTCCCTTTGATCTGGAAACCATCATCGTCGAGACGCCGCAAGACGACGGTCCCTGGGGCGCTCGCGGCGTCGGCGAACATCCGATGGTGCCCACCATCCCGGCCATTGCCAATGCCATTTACGATGCCATTGGCGTACGGGTTGGAGCGCCGCCCTTTACGCCGGAGAAGGTGTATCTGGCAATGGTGGAGGCGGGGGTTGTGGAGTGAAATTATTTATCCCGGATTCAATTCCTGCACATTTGGTTTTAAATCCAACTCTTTGACCAGAGAATGTAACTCGGCGTCGGTTAACTCGCGGCCTTGGCCGGCGTAGGCAATAAGGGCTGCTTCCAGCACGTTAGTGCCAAAAGAGCGCCCATCTATACGGGGGGTACTGGTTACCAGGTATGACACGCCCCGCGATTGCAAAAGATCAACATCATCCTGGGTGGTGGTGTTAGATATTATAATTTTACCGTTCATATCGTGCGGCATATTGCGACGAATGTACTGAAAATCACCGGCAATGACCGGGCCGTAGTTAAACCACTTTTCATGCTGGGGGACATTTTCATCTTGATTCTCGCCGGTGGGATAGAGCATACTCATTGGCATAAGCCCGGCAATTGGTAAGATAATAGCAGCCGCCCGGCGTAAGCGGGCCAACCCTTTGATGGGGATGGGGATACCTAGCCCAAACATCAAGTCGCAAAAAACCAGATCAAAACCGGCCCGGTGCAGCGAGTCGGCCATGCCATAGCGGTCGGCGGCCAGGGGCATCATAGCCTTCCGGGGAGAAATTGGCCGGCGGATTTCTGGTTCGACAATCTGAAAGATATTGCTTTCCAAAACCATTTTTATCCCGCGTCCATCGGTGTAGGGTGTGTGTTTAACATCCTTCACCAAATTGACCCCGGAGCGCAGGGGATAGTTTTTGTCGATTACGCGCACGTAAAGCTCAACGCCTCCCACCCCAAAAGCGTCAACTTTGCCGTCCATCTCGGCAAAAAGCGACCGCGCCTTTTTTTCGTCGCCGTTGCAGCCAATGCGTTCCATCAGGATAGTCTCTTCCCCCAATTTGAACTCTGCTTTTTTGTCTCGTGTGGAACTACCCAGGCTAATGCTCACTACATGTTTCATCTGCTAATCCCTCCCGCTTCCAGATAAGCCAAAATAATAGTGCCAACAATAATAACCCCAAACATAGCAATCAAAACCCCCAAAAAAGACATAACTGTGGCATGCAGCCGTGGAATACGCTGCGAGGCTTTATTGATGTGATAGTTTGATATAAAAACAACGGCTGCTACGCCAATAATGGGCCAGAAAATTTGGTCTGAACGAATCATGAAAATGCCGCCGGTAGCCCCGGCAACCATACCCCACTTAAATACATCCCGGCGGATGGGGTCAAAAGAAAACAGATTTTTGTCGTCCAGTTTTTGAAACCTGTTTGGGTTTAGCTTCTTGTTATCTTTTTTTTGAGATTTTGCTCTGCGTCTTTTGGCCAATTCTTGGTCCTTATATTAGGGGATTGACTCTCTGACCCACTGCACAGGATTTACGGCAATCCCATTTAAGCGTAATTCCCAGTGCAGGTGCGGGCCTGTAACCAGGCCGGTGTTCCCCAGGTATCCAATTAAATCGCCGGTTTTAAGCTCTTGCCCTTCAACCACAGCAATTTGGTTTTGATGCCAGTAGCCGCTGTATAAACCCATACCGTGGTCAATTAAAACAGCATTGCCGCGCACGGTGAGCGGTTGGGCCAATACCACAACCCCCGCAGCGGGGGCGTAAATGGGAGCGCCAATGCCGCCGCCAAAATCGGTGCCGCCGTGAAAACTGAGTTCCGGGTTGTTGTTATAATGGCGGCGCGTTCCAAAATAGCTGGTAATGCGCGGCGGGTTGGCGGCTATCGGATACTTAAAGGGGCCTTCCCAACGCGGGCGCGGTGATACCTGCGACCAGAGGTTAACTAATGTTTCTCGCTCAAGCGCAATCAGGTCGGCATCCAACAACTCATCTCGACTCTCGTCCACTTGAATATTTTCCTGACCGTAAGAACCTTCAACAATGCTAATATTTTCAAACTGGGCGACTTCGCTGCCGTCGGGTAGCGTGGCTGTCAGCGTAATGGGGTAGATGTCTGGTTTGGCCAGAGCATGGATGGCAATTAAAGCCCAGCGTTGATCGGTTCCGCTGCCATAAAAGAAAAGCGGGCTTCCCTCAAATGTGCCGCTGAGCGTGGCCGGTTCCGATAAAGCCACCTTGATTACCAGGGTGTGTCCCTGAATAATGGTTGCATTTGATAATTCTATGGCTGCAAATGGCGGCGTTAACGGTCCAGGTGTTAGCGGAAGGCCAGAGGGAATTTGAAGCGCTTGCCCAACGTAGATCAGGTTAGGGTTTGATATGTTGTTAAACGTTATAAGATTGCCTACAGATATCCCATAAAGATTAGCAATGCTAAAGACCGTGTCGCCCGGCTGAACAACGTGAGTTTTGTTGCCCGTTGGCAATGGCGTGTCGGGGGGCGACGGGGTTGGGGCGGCAATGCCCGGCAAAATAAGTTGTTGGCCGGGAAAAATAAGGTTTGGATTTGATAAATTATTGACCAGGGCAACTTCGGCCATGTTTAGGTTGTGGCTGAGCGCAATCAGGATAAGCGTGTCGCCGGGCTGAACGGTATAAACAAGGTTATCTTCTTGTTTTGGGTTTGTTTGGGGCGGCGCGGCGGCAGCGGGAATAGTTATCCAAAAAAAGGACAGAATCAGTAGAGTGGATAAAAAGAAAAATTTTCTTAAATACGCCATACATGTGTGCCCAATAGAAGAGTCATTCTCTATTTTAATCTTAACTCAAGAATTACGCCAGTGGAAAAATAAAAACCGCCTGAAAAAGGCGGTAATGAATAATCGTTTTCCAAATTTGGGTTTGCCTAAACCGGTGTGGTAACGGGTTTAATACCTTTATACACCTGACGTCTGCCGATAGTTCTTAGAATTAATTCAGGCGTCTTTTTTGATATTTTTTGGTGAATTTCAATAGAGGTTAGCGGAATATTGCCATTGAGAATAAACGCGCGAAAGATAGCGCTGGTTAAAGGGATGCGACTATCAAGAAAAGTGGGGTCTTCGCTGCAATGGGTGTGGATGATATGCCAGAGCATATCTATCTGAAAGACTTCGCCGGTTTCCGGGTTAACCCAGTCAAAAATCTGCCCCTGACTATCTTGAGCCAGCTCTTTACATGGGGGGCAAGCATGGCTTTGCAAATAGGATCTAAGGTTTTGTCCTTTTTTTTGCCACCAAGAAAAGTCAATGTGAAATTTTGTATCAAGTGTTGGTTTTATATATTTTGCCATAAAATTATATCAGTCTAAAAGAATTTAATCTCGCAAACTTGGGTCGTAAGTCCAGTAGCCGTGATTCATCGGGATAAAACAGGGGCGCGTTAATAACTCTTGGAAGATAGCGCCAGGCCCTATACGACGAATCACATTGGCCGCGCTGTAGAGGGTTTTGGCATGGACTGTACTTTGCGGGTTTAGCTTGGACAACACCGGGAAAAGGTTACAGAGCAGATCACAGGTGGAAATGTTTCTTTCTTCCGCTTTCATCCAAAAATCGTCAAGCTTTGAGGCGTCTGATTCGCCAATAATCATGAGTTCATCATATTTACAGCTAAGAGGCGCTGGATTCATTTGAAAGGTAAGTTTATTTCCGGTAACGCTGGCCATTCGAACCCAATCGCGTTGGGTGCGCGTAGCCTGGTAATCAACAATAACCTGCATAGGGTTGTCGGTGCGTTTAATTGTGATATAAGCGCCTGCCGGCAATTTGTTTTTGTTATACCATTTCTCTAAACCAAATACATAGTTGTGTTCTAAAACGGTCCACCCAGGGAAAGAATTGCCGGTGCGTCCATCGACAAACTCAAACAGAACGGGATTGTAATGACTTGATGGAAAAAAGGGTTTTGTTTTGGGAGTGAGAGGTAGAGTCCCTACCCGTCGATGCGGGTAATTTAGAACAATAATTACACTGTCGGCATCAGGATCAAGCGGCTTGATATCTTCAAGGTTGATCGTCTCGTCGTCTATTTCAGCCAGCAGAACCCGCAAGTCCTCGTCAAACAAATTTGAGTCATAAGGTTGGGCATTTACCAGCAAGCGGCGCGGAGGATGGTGCGCTTCAGGAGGCGCGATACGGTCCAGATACCACAGAATTCGTCCGGTGGGCCCTACATCGTCAAAACGCTCGTCGTTTGCCAAACGGTAGCTAACAGAGAAACGCATAACATCTGTAATTTCTTGAGCCTCTTTGACCAGTCCCATTTGTTCAATTAAAGCGTCAACACTTAAAGGCCCATTGTTAATATCAATGGCGGCGTCGGCAATGTTAAACAAGCCCTCGTGAAATTCTGGAAGAAGGTCAAGTAAGAAATATCTATCGTGAAACATCACAAAATCATCGTTTGCATTTAGCGCATTTTTAAGTTTAGGATAGATGGAATCTTTATAGACCTGATAGAGTTCTTCAGGCGACAATAATCCTTGCAAATTGGCCAGACTCTGGTCGCTCATGTTGAGGGGGTGATCGTGATCAAATTGCGTGGCAAACTCTTTGGTAGAGCCGTCAAAATCAACGGAGATAACCATAAACTTACCATACCCCGGATGCTGACCTTCACGGGTAGATACCACCGTTCCCGTAGCGAAGCCTAAAGCCGGAAAAACGAGTGTCTCGTTTTTCTCGTAGCTTTCTTTGGGTTGATAAAGCCTACCCTCTTGTAACTCGCGCCGGGTTTCTCGCTCTTCGGCGTCACAGTGGCGTCTAATTAGATCAACGGCAATAGCATCTAATCTAATTGGCTGGTTATGTTCCAGAATTTGGTTGTAGATAGCCTCTAAATCTTGGTTGCCGGCAATAAATTGTTTTTGCCAATAGTGTGCGGTTTGAGTTTTACGTTGTGTCAAGGTTGAAGAATACCCTAAGTAAGATATTTCTAAAAAACTGAGTTTGGGGCTAAGAAGTAAACAACTTCATTCTTCCGCCCCTGGATATAGATTCTCAAATAGAGAAATTATTTTGAACATTATTCTTTAGCTCCAGAATTATACTCTTGTTCAAAAACGTTGACAAATAAATCGGCGTTGGGTTGTTGCTATGATCGCCCTTTACAAGATTTGCCCAGAAAAAAAGTACGCTCACCTGGGAGGAAGTGAGCGTACTTTTAATAATTCCTGTTGCGTCTAGCAAAAGTATAAAATCTTGGGGAAGATTTTTTTCCAGCGTCAGTCAGGCCGATAATTTTTAGAGGCTTTTATTACATGGCTGTGGGTGCAGCCACATTGGGAGGGCTTTGACGCAACAGGCCATTCACTGTCAATAACTATAACATGATTCAACAAAGTTGTCAGTAAATTTGACGTAAATATTTTGTTAATTTTTTTACGCTTGATTTAAAATATGTTTGCTTCCTCTATTGGACCATGCTACACTGCTATAATTGTGTGCTGTTGATAAATTAAATTCTATTTCTTGCCGTACTTGTATTCTTATGTTTAGATTGCGTCACTCTGGCATTTCAAAATCAAAAGAAGAAGACCAAACACCCATTACCCGCGAGCGACTGGCTGGTTATATCCGCTTGTTGAACTATGTTCGTCCGTATCGCAGACGTATGATTCTGGCTGTAATTGCCTTAATCATCGGTACGTTGTTGGGTTTGAATTAGAGGTATGAAAGGTTCCTGGCGCATAGCCCGCCTGGCGGGTATTGATATTGGCGTCCACTGGAGTTTTAGTTTCATCATTCTGTGGGTGATAATTCAGGGCGTTTCTAAGGATAGAGATTTACAGAACACTCTTTTTGTATTGGCGGGTGTGCTGCTGGTATTTGGCTGTATCATCTTGCATGAGCTAGGCCACGCCTTTATGGCCTTGAGCCTGAATGTAAAGGTTAAAAACATCACCTTGTTGCCCTTTGGCGGACTGGCTCAAATACAGGTTGTTCCAGATAAACCCCTGCATGAGTTTCTCATTGCCATAGCCGGACCGTTGGTGAATCTGGCCATAGGCGCTGCCCTGTTTCCCATACTGGTCATTTATGCCGATTCGGATTTGCTCAGTGATTTGGCTTCTTCACCCATCCCCGTCATCGACAACCTGATTATCTCTTTTTTTCAACACAACACCTTGCTTGGTTTAGTCACGCTGCTGCTGGTCACCAATGCCGTGCTTTTTGCCTTTAATCTCATCCCGGCCTTTCCTATGGACGGAGGGCGCATTTTGCGTGCTGCCTTAATCCCCTTTTTTTCTTATCCCGTTGCCACCCGAATTGCGATGGGAGTAGGATTTGCCCTGGCCGTTTTGTTGGCGCTTTTGGCCTTTCAACGTCGCAATATTGGTTTGTTTTTTGTGGCCGGTTTCATTTTTATTGCGGCTCGACCGGTGCGGGTGAATTAGTTTTCTTGAGAAGATTCGGTAATTCAATGTAGCCGAAAAAAAGGACGAATGACGAACGACGGCGGATGAATGAAACGATAGCGCTGGATTTTTGTCGTTCGTCATTCGTCTTTCGTCCGGTTGAATTAAACGCTCCACACAATTACCGAATCATCTCTTACTGAATATGCATTGCTTCTTTGCTTCCTCCCACAAAGCATCCATCTCTTCAATCGACATCTCCCGCAAAGTTTTGCCCTGAGCGGCAGCCAGAGCCTCCATTTTCTTAAAACGATTGCTAAAGCGGGCGTTAGTAGCTCGCAGCGCGCTTTCCGGGTCAATGTGTTGCCAGCGGGCCAGGTTGACCACGCTAAACAACAAATCCCCAATTTCCGACTCCAAATGAGCCGCATCAGTCGCCTCGACAATCTCGTGGGCCTCTTCGACTACTTTATCCAGAACGCCCTCGATATCGGGCCACTCAAAACCCACTCG
>JAJRVO010000605.1 GCA_024277275.1 Chloroflexota bacterium | reverse complement strand
GTGTTGGGGCTGATTGATTGTTGTTTTGAACCGCCAAGACGCCAAGTGCGCCAAGAAAAAAAGAAAACTTGGCGTTCTTTGCGTTCTTGGCGGTTGATTTTTCTTGTTTGCAGCCGCCAACACTTAACGGGGGGACCACCACTTTTTGGGAAGGTGACGAAAACTCTTAATTCTCCCCTGCACCCCTGCACCTCTAAGCGCAGGCGCTTCGACTTCGCCCGAAGCGACGCCCCCCTGCATCCTCGCTCCCTGACATCCGTCAGGCGCTATAGTATTACCTCGCAACATTTGCGTTATCCGCGAGAATCATTTGTTCATTGTTAATTGCTCATTGTTAATTTGCGGCTTGCCGCGCTATGTTTTAGCTTCACCAACCGCCGCGCCGCCTCTTCCAGCGTCTCGCGGGTTTTGCAAAAAGCGAAACGGGCCAGGGTAGCGCCGTCGGCGGGGTTGTGGTAAAAGGCGCTGGGGGGGATGGCGGCCACGCCGACCTCGGCAGTCAGGTGGCGGCAAAAGGTTACGTCGTCGGGAAAACCCAGTTGGCCGATGTCAGCCATAATAAAGTAGGTTCCCTTGGGCATAATCGGGGTCAGACCGGCTTTGAGCAGGGCGTTAGCCAAAAAATCCCGGTTCGACTCGTACATGGCGGCTAAATCGGTGTAGTAGGTGTGGGGCGCTTGCAGGGCAGTAGCCACGCCCTCTTGCAGCGGGGCCGCGCCGCAGTAAACCATAAATTGGTGGACTCGGAACAAGGCTTGGGTTAGTTCCGGGGAGGCAATGGTCCAGCCGACTTTCCAGCCCGTCATGCTGAAGGTTTTGCCCGCGCTGGAGATAGTCACCGTGCGGGTGGACATACCAGGCAGGGTGGCCATACAGACGTGCTTAGCTCCGTCGAAGATGATATGTTCGTACACCTCGTCCGTCACGGCGATGACGTTGTGGGTTTGGCACAGGTCGGCAATGAGGCTGAGTTCATCCTCGCTGTAGACTTTGCCGGTGGGGTTGTGGGGGGTGTTGATTAGGATGAGCTTGGTTTTGTCGGAAAAGAGGGCGGTCAGTTCCTTGCGGTCGATGGCCCAATTGGGGGGACGCAGCGTGTAGAAACGAGGCACGCCGCCGGCAATCTGTACGGCGGGCACGTAGGAGTCGTAATAAGGTTCAAAGATGATGACCTCGTCGCCGGGATTGACCAGGCCCAAAATGGTCGCAAAGATGGCCTCGGTGGCGCCGTGAGTGACGGTCACTTCGCTATCCGGGTCGACCGGCAGGCCGTAGAAGCGGGCCATTTTATGGGCAATGGCCTCGCGCAGGCGAGGTCGCCCGCTGCCTGGGGCATACTGGTTTACGTCGTCTTGAATGGCTTCAATAGCGGCCTGTTTCAAGAAATCGGGGCCGGGGAAGTTGGGGAAGCCCTGCCCCAGGTTCACGGCCTGATGCCTGTTAGCCAGGTCGGTCATTTCAAAAAAGATGGTAGTGCCAAAGTTGCTAACGCGCTGCGCCATGTAGGTCATAGTAGCTGTCCTTTCCGAACATTTGTTACAGCCATCCAGAGGGATTTCTTCACCACTGTTGAATGTTTCCGATGCGTAATGCGTAATGCGTAATGCCTTTACGCATTACGCATTACGCCAACGACAAAACAGAAACTTTTCCCAAGAACTATACAATGCATATTCTACCACCACCCTTGTTTTCTGAGAAACGGTTAGCTCGGAAAGCGATATCTTTGTTGATTTTTATATAGCGAAGGCGTATAATAGCGGCGCTAATCTTTCCAACAAGGTGCATTTCTTTTTGACAACCACGGAATTGTTTGACATAAACAACACAATCTCGCTACAAGCGGAGTCGCCAATCAATGATGCGGCCAATAACGCTACAGCCAATGGCGCTGTGCCTGGCAGCGTTGAGGCCAAAGGGCGACTATCAGCGCCCGAAAATTGGTATGTGGAGCCATTTGGAAAAAAAACAACCTGTAAAACCCCCGGTCAATGCGGGGATGATTGTCAGTGTGAGTGTCCTTACAATACAATGACTGAAGTTGAACGCTTGCCCTTAATTGAAGATATTGCCCGCATTTTTCCCAACGAGTGGCTGGCTTTTATCATCTCGCCGGAAGAGGATGATGACCTGGAGCCGGCCCACGGCAAACTAATTGCTCACAGCCCCAACCCCGATGAGGTTTACGATGCGGTCAACACCGTATTGTGGAATCAACACGTCTATGTCTATTTCAACGGCGACATAGATAGCCTTAAAGCAAGTTACGGCGATGCTTGAGCGCAAGGAGCAGGAAGTGCAAAGGCTTTGCGTTTGACGAAGTAGGGAGTAGGGAAAATTTGCTTACTTCTTACTTCCTACTTCCTACTTCCCGGACAAACGCAAATTTCTTATCAATGAACAAAAACTCTAATTCTAAATTGCAAACCTCTCCCAAACGTAAGCCCGACTGGTTAAGAGTCCGGCTGCCTTCAGGGAGCAACTATGCCCGGATCAAGGGGCTGATGCGCTCGCACGGGCTGCACACGGTCTGCGAAGAGGCTATGTGTCCCAACCTGGGCGAGTGCTGGAACAAAGGCACAGCCACCTTTTTGCTGATGGGCGATATTTGCACGCGCTCCTGCGGTTTTTGCCACATCAAAACGGGGCGACCCGCCGCGCTGGATGAGGACGAACCTCGCCGCGTGGCCGAAAGCGCGCTGGCCTTGAAGTTGAGCCACTGCGTGCTGACCTCCGTTGACCGGGACGAGTTACCCAACGGCGGAGCGCACATCTTTGCCAACACCGTCCGGGAAATTCACAAGCTGCTGCCCAACTGCACAGTTGAGGTTTTGATTCCTGATTTCAAGGGAAATCGGGCCGCGCTGAAAGAGGTGATGGATGCCCGGCCTGATATTCTGAACCACAATACGGAAACGGTGCCCCGTCTTTATCGCACCGTGCGCCCTCAGGCCAACTATCAGCAATCGCTGGAGGTGCTGGCCGGGGCCAAAGAGCTAGTCCCCGATGCCCTCACCAAAAGCGGTATTATGGTTGGCTTGGGTGAAACCAAAGAGGAAGTGGTGCAGGTCATCCGTGATTTGCGAGGGCATCAGGTCGATATCTTGACCATCGGCCAATATTTACGCCCGACTCCGCTGCACCTGCCCGTTAATCGCTACGTTCACCCCGATGAGTTCCGTGAGTTCAAAGAGATTGCGTTGGATATCGGTTTTCGGTGGGTGGAGAGCGCCCCGCTGGTTCGCAGTAGCTACCACGCCGAAGCCCAGGCCCAGGCGTTGGCTACCCCTGCGGGCCGGATGAACTCAATTTAAGATTACAATCCTCGTCTGCGCGGAACCCACTCTTTCGGATCGCCCTACTCAGTCGTTTTCCAGCGCATCTTTTCTGGCCGTACCAGGGGGATAATCTCCTTAAAGAAAGCCAGCCGTTCCTCGTCGGTCATTGGGGTGAAAGACTCTGCAATGGCCAAATTTTGCTCTAATTGAGCCATTGACTCCATGCCGACTATTACCGTGCTGACCGGCTGGCTAAAGGCGTAACGCAGCGACCGTTCCACTTCATGAGTCAGGCTGCCAAAGCCCAGTACTTTCATACCAATCGTGGCTATCCCTTTGGCATTAGCCACGGGCAAAAACTCCTCGGCAAAACTGAGAATAAAGTGGTCTAACGCCGATAGGGCCACCAACGCGCTATCAAAAGGAAAACGGTTGAGCGCCTTGACCAGGATTTGCGGGTCGGTGTGGCAACTGATGCTGATGTGGCGTACCAGCCCTTCCTCACGGGCCTTAATTGCCGCTTCTAAAGCCCCCCCTTTGCCGGTGAACTCGTCCAGCCGGGCATAATCCCACACGTTATGCAAGCGCCATTCGTCCACAAAATTGACGGGGGAAAATCATCTGCCCCCAAATTTCTGATTTTAGGGCTTATTGGCTTTAAGCGCAATGCTATTCCAGCGCACCTCATTTGGCACAACGTACCCGGTTTTTAGCTCTGGCTGAAAACCGTCTTTCTCCGCCGTAACATCTTGCCGGCCCTCCGGCACGCCCTCAAAGCGATAGATACCTCGCTCATCTGTGGTCATTGTTTGATCTGCAACCGAGACGGTGACGCCGGTCAGGCGTTGGCCGGTTTCGGCATCGGTAATCAGGCCGATGAGTGAGCCGGTTTGAGGGACCGGTGTGGGGGTTTGGCTTGGTGTTGGCGACGGGGTTAAGGTGGCGGTTGAGGTTGTCGTTGGCGGTACAGCGGGAGTGCGGGTCAATGTTGGCGACGGGGTCGGCGTGCGGGTTGAGGGCAAAGTGGCCGTGGGAGAGTCCGTTGGGGTGGCCGTCGGAACGGTCGTTGGGACGGGGGTGATTGTGGTTGTTGGCGTTTCAGTTGGGTCGCGCGGCGTTAGAGCCATGCTGTTCCAGCGGGTTTCATTGGAAACAACAAAGCCGGTTTTTGTATCTGGATAAAAGTCAGAATGCTCTGCCGAGACAAGGTGTTGCCCGGCGGGTAACTGGGTAAAGCGATAGAAGCCGTAGCTGTTGCTTTGTACGGCCTGCCCATCGGCAGAGACAAGCACACCGGCCAGCCGCTCGCCGGTTTGAATGTTGGTGACAAGGCCGGTTAAAGCGCCGGGTTCCGGTATAGGTGTAGCTGTGGGAGTGACCGTAGGGGTGGGGGTGTTGGTGGGCGTAGGCGTGTTGGTTGCCGTGGGGGTGGCGGTGTTGGTGGGCGTGGGTGTATCAGTTGTGGTAGGGGTGGCGGTGGGAGTATTTGTAGAGGTGGCAGTTGGCGTGGGGGTGTTGGTGGGCGTGGGCGTGTAGGGGGGGGTAGGGGTGTTGGTTGGGGTAGGAGTCGACAATGGGACCATAGAAAAGCTGTTCCAGCGCACTATATCGCCGACAACGATACCGGTCTTACCGGCGGAAGCAAATTGGGGATGTTGGGCCGAGACAAGCTGCCGGCCGGGCGGTAATCCGGCCAGCATGTAAATGCCGCCACTGTTGGTTAATGCCATTTGCCCATTGCCTTCAACAACCGCGTTGGTTACCGGCTTGCCGGTTTCGATGTCGGTGATGAGGCCGGTTAACGCGCCGCTGCCGGGGACCGGGATACGGGTTGGGGGTAAGGGGGTGGGGGTAGGGGTAGGTGTGTCGGCAGGCGTGGGCGTGGGCGTGAGGGTAGGCGTTGGGGTTTCGGTGGGGGTGGGGGTAATGGTGGGCGTTGGGGTTGTGGTAGGGTCGACGCCCGGCGTCAGCGCTATGCTGTTCCAAACCAAATTGCCATTGGCGACAATCCGCGATTGTTGGGCAGTGAGGTAGCCGGAGAAGCCGGCTACAAAAAGTTGGAGACCATCGGTTACGTTGTCAAAGCGATAGTAGCCTTCCGCATCGCTCAATGTTGTTTGACCATCTACTAAAACCGTAACGCCAACCAGTCGCTCGCCGGTGATGGCATCGGTGATAATGCCGATGACCGAACCCCGGCCGGGGGTGGGTGTTGGCGTGGGGGTAAGGGTGGGGGTAGGGGTGGGCAGTACAGGCGTGGGCGGATAAGGTTGACTAAATCTGAGGGCGCGAGTTAAATCCAGATAGTAGTTGCCGTAAGTAACGCTGGGTTCAATCTGGCTGTTTTCAATCCACTCGTTGAAGCTGGTGATGATCAAGATGTCCGGCTGGGTGGCCATAGCCGCCTGCCACGACTCTTTGTAAAATTCGCCCGTGCCCCGAGGTTGGTAATTTCTGTCGGGACGATTGAGATGTCGCTCATCAAAACCGGGCATAGTTGTGGCGACCCAGTACCGTTCAAGCTCATAAAACCAGCTAAACCAGCGTACCAGGTTTCGCCAGTGAGTCAAGGCTTCGGCAACATCGCCGGCCCAGGCGATGTTGTAGAGATGGTGTCCATCAAATTGAAACTGGTAAGACAGGTCTGTGCCTTCGGCAATCCACAGGCTGGTGTGGTTGGGGTCAACTTCCCGGCGTATGCTCTCCCACTCATCCACGCTAAAGCGGTTTTGCTGCCAGAAGAAAACCACCGGCTTGCCGTTCAGTCGAAAATAAGCGGGGTGTTGGGCGTGGGTGTCGAGAAGATACCTGAGAGCGGCGACCACGGAGGCGCGGTTGGAAAAGAAAGGGCCGCGCGTCTCAAAATCAACGGCGGCCTTAAAGCCTTGCCGCTGGGCTTCATCCAGCAGCATACGGAAGTTGGGTTCTGTTTGATTAGAATCAACCTGCGGTCCGTACCAGGACATAACAAATCCCTGGATGCCGGCCTCGCGGGCCTGGCGCACATGCCGAGCGATAACAGCCGGGTCGGCGCTGCGATAGGGTTGAAGCGGCGTATTGGGTGATAGGCCGGCTGTCCAGGTTTGCTCGTCGTACCAGCCGTAATAAAAGGCCAGCAAGGGCGGAGAGGTTGTGGCCGAGGTTATTGCCGGTTTTTTAGCAAACCATTGAATGCCGCACAGCAAAACCAGTAATGAAGGTAGCCACGCCCAACGAAGATAAGCGCGTTTGAGGTTCATTTTGGGTCACAGATTTTAAGAATTTGGTTGTGTCACACAGCAAGCGTAATGACACATTTAGTTTTAAAGGTGCAAATCCCAATGAAATATTTGGGTTGTTACCCTCTTATAATGCCTGAAATAAAAGGATAAATCAATAGGAAATGGGGACAGGGGAGAAGAGTCCTATATGTGAGCGGTAATTGGTAGCCGGTAAACAGTAATCAGTAGTCAGTAATCGGTAGTCAGTAGTCAGTAAACAGTAATCGGTAAACAGTAATCAGTAGTCAGTAATC
>JAJRVO010000604.1 GCA_024277275.1 Chloroflexota bacterium | reverse complement strand
TAACATTCTGAAAGCCAGAGAATAGGACACAGATTTTCGCAGATAAACACAGATTATGGTAAAAAACTAAACAAAAATCTGTGAAATCTGTGTTCATCTGTGTCCCATAAAAATGTTACTTTATGGCCGTTGGCAGTATATACCCGGATTTGGATGACAAAGCGGGCAGCGCGCTTTGTGACTCTCTGGAGTGTGCGTAACGCCATTGGCCGTCTTCATCCTGGTACAGTTCGTTTGCTTCAATTAATTGGTACGCTATCTCTGCAATATCAAAAAATTTACCTCCGCTTTTTCGGTGAATTAAAGCGCTAACCGGTTCAGGCACCGGCCCGCCTAACGCGCTCTCTAAATAATCTTTTACCGCCTGCTTTGACAAGGGCGATAAGGTTATAACCTCTTTTTCTACCGTTGAAAATGCATCGAACCAGGATTTTGCTCCGCCCCTGTCTCGGCATGCGGCTACAAGCAGCAGGGGTAATTGCCGCTGCCGGACCAAGAATTGGGTCATAGCCACGCTGGCTTCATCAAGAAACGTGGCGTCTTCTAACAGGATTACGGTTGGACCGAGTTCTTTTAAGATGGTCAAGATGGTTGCAAACAATTGCCATTGCCCCGATAAGGGATCGGCGGGTGATTTTTTTGGCTTGCCGTTGCTTGCGGTTTGTCTCGGCTCCGTGATATTTAGCAACCGGGTCAGGCTGGGCATATGGTTAAGAAGCTGCGCTGCCTGCTCTTGAGCGGTTTCGGATGCGCTAAGTTTCTGGTTTAAGATGGTCGCCAATATTGCGGCATAGGGCGCATATGGAATATCTGTTTCATTACATCGACCCGCCAGAGTTACAAAACCTTTATCTATAACGTTCTTGTTTAAAAACTCTGTAATCAATGTGCTTTTGCCCATCCCTATTTTGCCCTGCACAATCAGCAGGCGAGGCGCGGCAAGCTCTTGACACTCTTCCCAAACTGCTTCTATCCGTTTTAGTTCATTGGCTCGACCAACAAATGACGTTGCCTCTGAATCAAGTAGATTGAGTTGCTCGCTGTCAATTTCTGCCTGGGGTGTATATCGCTGTTGGGGTGAGTCAGAGGTTGTTTTTTTTGCGGTAAAAGCCTGTAATGTTGAGCGTTTAAAATTATCTAAAAACCCCATTGAAATCCACCTGCCTCGACCTAAAGAAGGTCGGTTAGCTTTATCTATTAACCTATATATATAACACTATAAAGCATACCCTGGCTCACGTCAACCTTATTTCAGCAAAACAGAACAGATTCATATGGTACTTTTGTCAGTTGCTTGGTCAGTTTTTGACAATTCTTTCAGCATAAATATTCTATGAGCAGCCAACTGCAATTCCTTAAAATCGATAATTGAGATTAAAACCGTAACTACCTAGCTATGCCAGCTTAGATGTTGAGTATAGCGGTAATTAGTAAATGGTAATTGGTAATTTGGCCCAATCACTAATTACTAATAACCAATTACCCGTACTAAAGCGCCGTATTTGGCTTGAAGGTAGGTAGTTACCTAAAACCTTGTTTTTAAAGAAAGGACAAAACTATGTCAGAATTCTTTGACCGGTTAACTGATGTTATGGAGAAACAATATCGGTTCTACCAACCATACCAAACTTTGTGCGAGATGGAAGGAGTAGGCTGGTCGGATATCAAGGCGATGATTAAATTGGGAGAACTTTACGCTATCCCCACCATCCCGGCCGATTGGTTTAAGAGAAACAAGGGGAAGGGTCTCTTTAAGAAACTGGCAGACTTACAGCAAGAGGGTCAATGGCTGGTGTCCAGTTCTACCAGTGGCGACTCAAGCTATACATGGAGGACAACGGCAGATATCCAGGCCATTACAGATTCTTTTATGCGGGCGTACCAGCGTACTCCGGCCTGTAAAGCGCTGGCCTTTAGCCCGGACACAAATTTTTTAAGGAAAGTGGGACAGCGATTTACCATTGATGACAGGCCGGTGATGTTTTACGCCACCGTACCGTCTTCAACCGCCGACGATTTTTTTGTAGATATGGATTGCTTAGTGCGTTTGAATACCCTGCGTACGGTCTGGACAATGATCAGAACCAGGGGCAAAGGCCGGCCGGTTCTCAATTTGCAAAAAGAACGCCTGATCCGGACCATTGAGGCGGCAGAGCAAAACGGCTCGCGCCTGGTCTTTGCCGCTTCTATCCTGATGTTGTATCCTACGCTCAAGGAGTTGCCGCAAGCCTATAACTTGGGCAAAAATGCATACTTTGTGACCGGGGCCGGCGGTTGGGATGGAAAAAAGGGCACAATGCAGGGGGAAACAATTGACAAAGCGCAATTTGTGGCCGATATGTGCCGGAAGTTCAATATCCCCCAGAGCGCGGTATCTACCAACTTTTGGGACATCTACGGCACAACAGAAAATGGCAAGGCCCAGGCCGGCCCCTATTCGTCGGAATATAACGACTACTTGTTTGAAGCCACAGCTGATGTTAAGCTCTATGTTATCAACCCCGTCAGTGGCCGCCCCGCTTTAACCGGCGAACAAGGTTTTCCAAGATTTATTTCGCCCTATGGAGTCGAGGGCTTTGCCGGGGCCTGTATCCAACAAAATGATATTGTCACCGTTGTTTCCCAATTTGACGACGGTTCTACCAAACAATTTACCCATATCTCCCGCGCCTCAGATGGTGAAGGATCGGCGGGCGGTGTGGGCTGCGCCTACGAACTTGTAGAAGGAGTCCAAGCGTGATCGACATTACTTTTAAAGACCCTAATATTAACGCAACAAGCGCCTTTGAACTGAACGGGTGCCGGCTAACCGCGCCCGCTTTCACTGCCGCAGAGGTACATGATATTGTCGACTCGACAAGTCGCCATGCTGAAGAGTATTTCAGCGCGGGTCATGGCGGGCTGGCAGCAATGGAAAAGTCCTTCACCCTGTGGAATAATCCCAACTACATACTCAGGCAAGAGTCTCTGCCCATTCTGTCCCGGATAACCCACTTTTCCGAACCTACCATTATTTGCTATGGCCTTACGCCTTTAAGAGTCATCCGTCTTCAACCTGATAGGTTATATGAATTACCGGAACGGCTGCAAGGTTTGGTTGAAACCGGAGACTACCGGCGTTTTACCGCCTGGGGCAATGGCTATCTAAAAGGTTACGGCACGCCCAGGCTCGCCGCTTATGAAAAGCCAAAAAGACTTTTGCTGATCTTGGCCGGCAACGTGGTCGGTCCGGCCTGGTTATCGGCGCTGATGGGCGCAGTGATACATAGTCCCCAAATCATAAAATTACCCCATCGAGACCTGGCCTCTTTTGTGGTTTTTCTGGAATCATTAAACGAGGTGGACCCGGCTTTCAGAAAAACCATAGCCTGCGGTTACTACTCAAGCGATGACGCCGTTAATACGCATTTGCTAAAAACATCTGATATGGTGGTGGCGATGGGGGCCAACGAGTCAATCAACGCTATCCGGGAAACGCTGTTGCGGGTCAATCCAAAAGCCAGATTCATAGGGCATGGCTTCAAGGTAAGTTTTCAGGTAGTGAGCAAAGCGTATGCCACACCAGAAGTGGCCGAGTTGGCCGCTTGGGGCATTGCCGCTCACGACGGCAACGCCTGCTTTACGCCGGCTAATGTTTATGTTGAACAGGGAGGGCCATTGACCCCCCAAGAGTTTGCGGAAACAATGGCCGATCATCTGGAATTAATCTCCACTCTTGTTACGCCAAAGAAAACAATGGACGCCGCAGAGCGGGTTGTCGGTTACAGAAATCGACAGGCACAACGGCGACTACTGGGTGAAGATGTTAGAATCATCAAGCCGGCGGGAACCGGCTACACCGTTATTATTGATAACCAAGACCCTTTGTTGACCCCAACTTGCCAGGAGCGGGTGGTGATTGTTAAGCCTGTTGATGATGTCCGCCACATCCCTCGATACGTCAAACACCTGTCCGAAAATCTTGAAACTGTTGGCCTGGCCGTGCCTGCCGGTAACCTGCTGGATATTGCTGAAATGTTAGGGGCCGTAGGCGCAACAAACATCAAACTGGTTGGGACAGAATATATTTTAAATGTGACAGACACCCACGATGGGGTATTTAATACAGTGCAGCCTTATATGTCGGACAATTTGAGATGGACAAGCCTTAACTTTTCCGACACTGACCAGGCCATTGACAACGCCCTAAAGATGAAGGCGGATTGTTTGGAAACCGTTCATCCGTCAACGTAGAGATTGTTTTATGCCCACACCCCAACAAGCCCTGCAACAATACTTTGGCTTTGACCAATTCCGCGAAGGCCAGGAAGAAACCATCCGGCGCGTGCTTGATGGCCGGCACACCCTGCTGGTCATGCCGACCGGCTCCGGTAAATCGCTCACGTACCAACTACCGGCATTGCTCCAACCCGGCCTGACGCTGGTTATCTCGCCGCTTATCGCGCTGATGAAAGACCAGGTTGATAGCCTGGTTGAGGCCGGTCTCCCCGCCACCTACATCAATAGCTCGTTGCCGGGCAGCGAAGTCAACCGGCGGACCCGGGCGATGCTGGAGGGACACGTCAAGCTGCTCTACATTGCCCCGGAGCGACTCCGCAATCGTTCCTTTACCCGCGCCCTGGCCAACGCCAAAATCAGCTTGCTGGCTGTAGACGAGGCTCACTGCATCTCCCAATGGGGACACGATTTCCGGCCCGACTACCTGCACATCGGCCCCACCTGGCAGGCAATGGGCCGGCCAACCCTGCTGGCTACTACGGCTACCGCTACCCAAACCGTGCAAAAAGACATCGTAAAAAGCCTCGGTTTTGAAAATATCCAAACCACCGTGACCGGCTTCAACCGGCCAAATCTCACTTTTAGGGTGGTCTATGCCCCCGACGCCCGCACCAAGCTGCAAACGCTTCAGGCCCTGCTGGGCAAAGTTGAGGGCAGCGTGATTGTTTACGCCGCCACCCGCCGCAACACCGACGAGGTGGCCGATTTCATCAACGATGTGCTTGGCCTTCCGGCTCGGGCCTATCACGCCGGATTGAGCCGCGACACCCGCTACCAGGTCCAAACCGACTTTATGGCCGACCGCTTTAAAATTGTGGTGGCTACCAATGCCTTTGGCATGGGGGTCGACAAACCGGACGTGCGGGCCGTTATCCACTACAACATGCCCGCCAACGTTGAAGCCTACTATCAAGAGGCGGGCCGGGCCGGGCGCGACGACCAGCCCGCCGAATGTGTGACGCTTTTTGCCCCCGACGACCAGCGCCTGCAAGAGTGGATGATTAACAGCGATACCCCCACCCACGACGATCTGCACCAGGTCTACACCCGCCTCTCCCACGCCGCCAACGACGGCGAAGTCTACTTTTCGACCGATGAGCTATCGCAGATGACCGGCCTGCACCCCGTCAAAATCCGGGTCACGCTCAACGAGTTGGAGCAGGCCGGGGCTATTTACCATATGGGCAACCAAAGCGGCTATAGCCGCTGGAAAATGCAGGCGCTTTCCAACGACGCCCTCAGAGAACGGGCCGGAGCCATCGACCGGCGGGCAAAAATTCGGCACAACCTGTTGAGCGCTATGCTCGATTACGTTCACCTAAGTACTTGCCGCCGCCAATTTTTGCTCAACTACTTTGGCGATATCAGCCCGCCTCGCTCGCCCCACTGCTGCGATAACCACACCGCCGACGCTATTGAGGACCTGCCCAAAGCCGTCACCCCTCAGGATTGGTTCCCGCTAATTGTGCTGGAAACCGCGCGCACTTTTCAGGATCGACCCATTGGCCGCAAGCGTTTGGCCCAACTACTTAACGGCTCCCGGGCCAAGGGCATCGAGCAATTTGGCTACGATCGCCACAAATTTTACGGCAAACTCGGCGCTCTCAGCCAGCCGCAAATCACTACCCTGGTCGACGCCTTGATTTCGGGCCGTTATTTGCGACTCAGCGGCGGCGAAATGCCCGTGCTGATCCTAACCGAGTCCGGCTTAAACGCCCTGGAAGCCCGCGCCGCGCTGCCCATTACCATCCCCGGCCTGTCCACCCCCAGCGATGATGACGGCGTAGAGCGCTGGCAAAATCGCAGCCAACGCTCCAGCACCGCCCTGGAAACCTTGAACCTCTTTCAACAGGGTCTCACCCCCGCTCAAATTGCCGCCGAGCGCGACTTGACCGAACGAACCATCTACGGCCATTTGGCTCGACTCATCGGCGACGATAAAATTGAACTGCATAAAGTTGTTCCCCCTGAAATCGAGGCTCAAGTACTTGGGGCCGTTGAAACCATCGGTAGCGCCGGTCGACTGACGCCCATCAAAACCATTCTGCCGGAGGAAATCTCTTTTGAGCAAATCAAATGTGTGTTAGCCGCTCACCCACAACTACCGCGAGAAAACCAGGAACCGGCTAATGCCGAAACACCTGCGCAGCGTGTAGCGGCTCTGGGCGAGAGCGAAAACCCCGACGCCATCATTCTCGATTCTGTAACCAAACTCAACGGCGCTCTGGGTAGAACCGGATTAGCCCAATTTTTAACCGGCTCTCAGGCGGCCTGGCTCGACTCGTTCATAGGCTACTCCGGCTACGGCAAACTCTCTCATCTCACACAAAAAGCCGTTATCAACATCATTGACGCCCTCATTACCGACGGCAAACTTGCTGCCACCGGCGGCGGTCGTCCCAAAGTTGTTTTGCCTGACCAATCTTCTTCGCCGGATCAGACCAAACCGGCTGCCGCTCCTGTCTCCAAAGCTCAAAGCCTCGCTGAAATCACCCATGATGACATACCGGTTGAACCAGACGAAGAGATTCAAGCTCAACCAATAATCCAAAATCTAAAATCTAAAATCCAAAATCCAAACCCCGGCGAGGCCATCCTCGGCGTGGTCACAGATTTGGACGGACTCTTGACCATCGAGAACCTGGCTCAACTCCTCACCGCCGGGCCGGAAGAAATCGTATCGTTCAGCGATCATGAACTTTTTGGCTTGTTTCACGGCCACTTGGGCGCTGATGATATATCGACCCAAATCCAAGAGATTCTCCAAAACGGGCGTTTGTTATTGAGTCCCCACCAACGCTTGACCCTGCCATAGGCAACCGGCGATGATAAAAATCTGGTAACTGTCCAGGCATGACATGTTACATAGCGCGGCAAGCCGCAAATTAACAATGAGCAATTAACAATGAACAAATGATTCTCGCGGATAACGCAAATGTTGCGAGGTAATACTATAAGGAACGAACAATATGACACAAACCAATCACCAAAAACTGGCTATCTTTTACGAACACCCGGAATGGTTCAAACCTATGTTTGCCGAACTCGACCGGCGGGGCGTTCCCTACGACCGGCTGCTGGCCTACGAGCATCACTTTGACCCGACTTGGCGACACAGTCCCTACGCCCTGGTGGTCAACCGGATGAGTTCCTCCGCCTATTTGCGGGGACACGCGCAAGCCGTTGCTTACACGGTGCAATATCTAGCTTACCTGAAAGCCATTGGAGCCAACGTACTCAACGGTTATGATGCTTACATTTACGAATTTTCAAAGGCGCAACAACTGACCTTGCTGCAAAAACTGGGTTTGCGTACGCCTAAAACTCGCGTCATTAATCACGTTTCACAAATCGGTGCGGCGGGTGAGGGGCTTACCTTTCCGGTGGTGATTAAGCCTAACACCGGGGGCAGCGGGGCCGGTATCCAAAAGTTCGACACTCTATCTGCGCTGGCAGAGGCCACCACAGCCGGAACAGTTGATCTGGGGCCGACTCATTTGGCTCAAGTACAAGAGTATCTTCCCCCTCTGGGAAATAGCATGGTGCGGGTCGAGACGCTGAACGGTAAGTTTCTGTACGCCATCCGGCTGCACATCAAATCGACCGATACCTTTAACCTGTGTCCGGCAGATTACTGTAGGCTGCCCCAGGCCGACCAAGCGGATGATGTCTCCAACCAAGACCTGCTGGTGGAAGGCTACACCCCGCCTAAAGAGATAATAAAGGCCGCAGAGCAAATTATGGCCGCGGCCCACATTGAGGTGGGTGGAGTGGAGTACCTGGTCAATGACCGGGACGGTGAAATTTATTATTACGACATAAACGCCCTCTCTAACTTTGTGGCCGATGCGCCCAACGTGATTGGCTTCGATCCCTTTCCCCACTTGGTTGATTTTTTCTTGGAGCGAGCCGGGTTTGTTGTAACGTAACGCAGCCAAGCCGCTCCCATTTTTCATTGACATATGCTATGTGTTATAATCAAGTTCGTTCGTAACTACTTAGCCCCATGTCATTTCGACCGCAGGGAGAGATGACATGCCTGAGTAGTTACGATCCCAGATGAAATGTGATGGCCACTGGTCACGGGTTATTGAGGAGGTTTTTCCTATGAACAAAGTATTACCAAATCTTGATGAAGCCGCCGCTCTGGTAAAAGACGGCGACACCATTACCATTAGCGGCGCTTTTTTTGAACAAGCGCCAATGGCTCTCATTCGAGCCATCATCCGGCGAGGGGTTAAGAATCTAAAAGTTGTTGTAGCCGCCCACGGTATTGCCGTGGATATTCTGGTTGGGGCCAACTCGGTCAGAACAGTCACCGGAGCCTACGTTGGTTTTGAAGGATACGGTCTGGCTCCTAATTTCCGGCGCGCCGTAGAAGAAGGCCGGCTGGATTTTCAGGAAAGCGCCTGTTTTGCCATCGCCTCGGCTATAAGGGCGGGGGCGTTGGGCCTGCCTTTTATGCCGCTAAAAGGTCTCTTTGGGTCCGACCTGGAACAAGTGCGCACGGAGTATCGCACCTTTGAATGGGACGATGAGGAAGTACTGCTGGTGCCGGCCATCAAGCCCGATGTTTGCCTGGTTCACGCCCATCGCGCCGACGCCGAGGGCAACGTGCAAACCAGAGGCTCTTCTTGGGACGACACCCTGGCCGAAGCAGCCGAGCGAATCATTGTCACTGTAGAGGAAATTGTATCTGCCGAGGAAATCCGCCGGACGCCGGAATTCACCAAAATTCCCGGCTTTGTCACCACAGCGGTGGTCGAAGCGCCGCGCGGCGCCCATCCTACCGGCTGTCCCTTTGAGTACGACTTTGATGAAGCGCACATAAAGCGCTATCTGGAGATGGGCAAAACGGCTGATGAATTCCAGAACTATCTGGACGAGTACGTCTACGGACCAAAAACCCACGACGACTACCTGCTAAAAATGGGTCTTGCGGTTCCCGCGTGAGTAAGGAGACATCAATGACAGAAAAAATCGAGACATCAACGGCGGTTTCTGAAGCAGCCTATGTTCAGGATTACACGCTTGATGAGTTGATGGTCGCTACCCTGGCCCGAACCATCCGGGACGGCAATACGGTGATGCACGGCGTGGCCTCTATGATTCCGGTGATGGCTATTCAACTGGCTAAAGCCACCCACGCCCCAGACATGGTGTGCGTCAATCTGGAAGGGGTTGATTTTCGGCCTCAACGCTGCTACCTGACCACCGAGTACTTTGCTCTGGGCGAGGGCGCGGTGCAGTGGATGAGTTTGCCGCGTATGTTTGAACACGCCCAGCGGGGACGAATCAACCTGGGCTTCTTTAGCGGGGCGCAGATTGACCGGATTGGAAACATGAACACCAGCGCTCTGGGAGACTACCAGCAGCCCAGCGTACGGTTGACGGGCGGCGCCGGTCAGGCCATTCTGGCTCATACCGTTGGACGAATTGTGATGTGGCTGCCCCGCCACGAGTCAAGACGATTCCCTGAAAAAGTGGATTTTGTCACCTTTCCGGGCCATCATCCCAACGTAAAAAAACGGCTTGATAAAATAGTCACCAATCTGGCGGTGATGGGTTTTGACCAGGAGACGGGCTACATGAAACTGATATCCACGCATCCCGGCGTAACTGTAGAACAGGTACAGCACAACACCGGCTTCGAGTTGCTGATGCCCTCGGAGGTTCCGGAAACTGAACTCCCCACCGTGGAGCAGGTTCGGCTGCTGCGGGAAAAAATCGACCCGGAGGGCGTCCGTAAACAGGGAATGTAGGAAGCTACCTTATGTCTAAACAAAGCAGTCGCCGCAAGCGACAACAGCAGCACAAAAAACAACAAGCGCGTTTGACCGGACCGGTTCTAACCCAGTACGGAATCAACGCCTTTAAACAAGCAAATTACAATGAGGCCATTAAACTTTGGGAGCAAGCTCGTCCCAAAGAAAATATCCCGGCTAATCTGCTCAATGCTATCGCCGAGGCTTACTTTCGTCGCGCTGTGAGCGATTCTGCGTCCAGGCTGGTCGATTTGCAACGGGCGGTCCAATTAAAACCGGACGACTCTCTTTACCGCTATCACCTGGCCCTGGCCCATCACCGTTTGGGGCAGTTAGACCAGGCCGCGCCCCTCTATCGCCGGCTTTTAGCCGCGTCTCTACCCTTTAAACGAGCCGCCGCTCCTCTGGCCCAGTTACTCATCGAACAGAAAAAAACGCCGGCCAAAGACCCTGTTTGGGACTACCTGAGTCAAAATGATAAAAATCAACTGGCGGCAGCCGAGGCTCTGGTCAAAAAGAAAGCCGCTTCTACCCTGCGTCAACTGGCCGATACTGAGCTTGAGCCTGTGTGGCGCGGTTTGGTTGCCGTGGCCCTGGGTGATACAACAGCGGCTCAAGAAAGTTTGCAGGTTGCTTTGAAGTCGCCGGGTCAACGCCATGCTCTGGCACGCGGGGTAATGCACTACTATTTAGGGACGCTGGCTGCCGCTACCGGCCAAACCGATCAGGCTCAGGAGCAATGGCAAGCTGCCTGGTCTAACGGTCTTGATACGCCGTATCTTCGCCACAACCTTTCCGCTCAAGTCTATCAAAAAGCTGTGGCCGAAAAACAGGCGGGGCGGCTGGCTGCGGCGCTTGACCTGGTAGAACAAATTGGCGATCCGACGATGATTGGCAAGAAACTGTCCGGCTTGTATCGACAACTGGCGTGGGAACTGGGCTACGCCGCTTATCAGAAGGACAATTGGGGACAAGCCCTGCACTACTTTGAAGTGGCTCAAAGCGCCGGCGATGATCGCAAACTAATCCTGAATCTGGCCCTGGCTTACCAGCGTTTGGAAGATCATTATGAGGCCGCCGAACAGTGGCGTACCCTGCTCCGTCGTCGACCCCGTAAAGCCACCCACCCCGACGCCCTGAGCGATGAACAAGTAGCCCGCATCTGGCAAAACGTCGCCGAAAATTATGCCCAGGCGGGCGACTACGAAGAAGCGGTTAAAACCTACAAAAACGCCGTTAAATGGGCGCCCGATAACATCGACTTGCGTCTCAGGCTGGTTGACGCCTTCCAATCCGAAGGGCGCTGGCAAGCCGCCGAGAACGAATTACATCGTATTCTTCGCAAAGACCCCGACCACGTTCAGGCTATGATTATGCTGGCCGATATGCACATTGACAGCTACTTTCCAAATTATGCCCGCAACCTTTTACTCCGGGTCCTGGAACTGGAACCGCAAAACCCCATTGCTCGCCAGCAGTTGGCTCATCTCTTTATAAAACAGGGCAGCTTTTCGGCTCAATGGGGAAACTACAAGCAAGCTATTAAGGTCTACAAAGAGGGTCTGGAGTACGTGCCGGATAGTCAAAAACTCCACGTTGCCATTGGCAGCGCCTATGCCGATAACGGGCAGTTTAAGCAGGCTCACAAAGCTTTTGAGCAGGCCCTGGCCATCAACTCCAGTGATCTACAAACCCTGCACGCCATCTTTATGGTTTGGCTTGAATACGACCATGAGCCATACCTGGGCCAAATGGTTAAGCGACTCAAAACCTTGTCCGACACAGTTCCAAGCAATCTTTTTCTCGACTTGATTCATCGCTGCTTTAATGTTGGACAAGATGATTACGCCGAATCTTTGCTCAAATATGTCGAAAAACAGTACCCGGACGACGAACATGCCCAGGTACAGGTGGCAATGCATTATACCGAGATTGACAACGAGAAACGCGCGGTCTCGATACTGCGCAAGATTCTTAAAACCAATCCCAACCACGCCGAGGCCAATTTGCGCCTGGGTTCTGTCTACTACAGGCTTGGGCAGACCCGGCTGGCTAAGCGCCACTGGGACAAAGCCGAACAACTGGCTCGTGCAGAAAACAATCAGATGTTGCTGTATGACCTAAAGATGGCAAAAGATTTTTTGATGCATGGCAAAACGCCGCCTCAAAACCCGCTTGAAATGTTGCAACAAATGCCGTCGGACCTTAAAAGACAGTTGCTGGATCAACTGCCGCCTGAAGTGGCCGATGTTCTAAATATGGACCCCGACACCTTAGAGATGATGATGGGTTTTGGTATGGGTGACTTGATGGATGATTTTGACGACGATTTTGATGACGAGGATGATTTCTACTATGACTTTTGATGAACAAAAAAACAGCGCCCGTATGCTGGGGCAAGAACCAAACCTGGAGGCCAAAGACCCCTATCTGGTGTTAGGCTTACCCAAAACAGCCACCCAGGTCGAGATTAAACAGGCTTACTTTGCCCTCATCCGGCAATACCCCCCGGAAACCGACGCCGAAAAGTTCAAGATAATTCGGGCGGCCTACGAAAAGATTAAAGATGTAAACCGCCGGGCCGAAACCGACATCTTTTTGCCCCAGGCTCCGCCTGCCTGGAAACCGCCAAAAACCACCCCCTCTCTGGATACCGCCTTCCATCCCGCCGACGCTTTGCTGGTTCTCCGCCACTGGGGCGACTTGGGCCGCACCGACTTTTCGGATGATTTTAGAGAGATTGACCTGTGAGCAAGCAAAAGAGCTTTGGCGACAAAGTAACCAATTTTATCTTTGGCGAACCCATCCCCGTACTTGGCGAGGATGACCTACAAAGCATCCGCAAACTACACGAAAAGTTGGACTCTCTTTCAAAACAACTCGATGGGACAGGGCTACAGGTTCAAGCTCCATCAACCGCGCCTCCCCCGGCAGCCAATTTGACCGAGCAGGTGCGTAAGCTGGCCAAAACCCAATTTAAGGCTAACACCCTGCAAGAGTCCCAATTAGCTCAACAGCAAGAAACCCTGGCCGGCCTGCAAAAATCTGTTGACCGGCAGGAAAAAGTTATCGCTGAATTATCCCAACAGCGCGAGCAGGCTGTGGCAACGGCCCAGTTAGAACTG
>JAJRVO010000603.1 GCA_024277275.1 Chloroflexota bacterium | reverse complement strand
TACGAAAACCGTGTAAGATATTAAGAAGTGTAGACGATTTTAGACGGATTGACAAGATTTATGGGCTGAACATTAGGGATTTCTCCCTACGGTCGAAATGACATGTTTGAATAGTAACTGTATCCACAAAAAAGAAAGGGGCAAAAAGTATGAGTACCGAATTTGAAACCATCCTTTTTGATATCGACAATAACGTGGCCCGGATTACCCTGAACCGGCCTGAAGGGGCCAACGCCCTTAACCGGCAGTTGGCGGTTGACCTTTTCCAGGCCACGCTTCGGTGCAGTGAAGACTCCGCAGTGCGGGCCATTCTGATTACCAACGTGGGTAAAATCTTCTGTGCCGGGGGCGATTTGAAAGAGTTTGCCGGCCAGGATGACCTGGGAGCGCACATCAGGGAGATGGTGTTTTATTTTCACGGGGCTATCTCGCGCCTGATTCGGTTGGAAGCGCCGGTGATTGCCGCGGTAAATGGAACCGCCGGAGGAGCAGGGATGAGCCTGGCCTGCGCTTGCGATATCATCTACGCCGCCGAGTCTGTCCGTTTTGTTATGGCTTACACCGCCGCCGGATTGGCCCCCGATGGCTCCTCGACATACTTCTTACCCCGCCTGGTCGGCCTGAAACGCGCCCTTGAGCTAACGCTGACCAATCGCCCCCTGTCGGCCCAGGAAGCGATGGAGTGGGGCATTGTTTCCCGCGTTATCCCGGATGGGGAGTGCGTGGACCAAGCCGCGGCCCTGGCCGCTCAACTGGCCGCCGGCCCTACCAAAGCATTAGGCGCAGCCAAGCGTCTTTTACACGCCGGCCTGACCGAAACCCTGGAAACCCAAATGGAGTACGAAGCGCAGGCCATCGTCGATATGACTTACACCGCTGATGCGCGTGAGGGAATAACGGCCTTTTTGGAGAAACGAAAGGCGGAGTTTAAGGGGGAATAGTGGTGCAATCAAAAGAGATTCTCTATGAACGCGATGGACGGATTGCCCGCATCACTTTAAATCGCCCCAAAAAACTAAACGCTATCACCGATGATATGCCCCGGCAATTAAGCGCGGCAGTTGCGCAAGCTAATGAGGATGATGCGGTCCACGTGATTGTTCTTTCCGGGGCCGGTCGCGCCTTTTGTAGCGGTTACGACCTTGCAATTTACGCCGAAACGCCGCGTCCGACCATTGGCAGCCAAAACATGCCCTGGGACCCGATGATAGACTACCAGATGATGTACGGCAACACCCAACACTTTATGAGTTTGTGGCGCAGTTACAAGCCGGTTATTTGTAAGGTGCATGGCTTTGCCGTTGCCGGCGGCAGCGATATCGCCCTGTGTTGCGACAATATTGTCATGGCCGACGATGCCAAGATTGGCTATCCGCCGGCGCGCATTTGGGGCTGTCCAACAACCGCTATGTGGGTTTATCGCGTTGGGGCCGAGCGAGCCAAGCGTCTTTTGTTAACCGGCGATTTGATAGATGGTCGAGAAGCGGCCCGTATTGGCCTGGTCAGTGAAGCCGTGCCGGTCGACAAACTGGATGAAACGGTAGAGCGCCTGGCGCATCGGATGGCGGGCGTTCCTAAAAATCAACTGATGATGAACAAATTGATGGTTAATCAAGCCTACGCCAATATGGGGCTGGAAACAACGCAGATGCTGGCCACGCTTTTTGACGGCATCACCCGCCATACGCCGGAAGGGGTGGCATTTAAAGCCAGAGTAGAAGAGGTTGGATTTAAGCAAGCCGTCAAAGAGCGCGATAGCGGCGAGCCTATCTAGAGTTATATGAGTTGGGTGAGTTTAATGAGTTTAGTGAGTTTTTAACTCACCCAACTCACCCAACTCAATAAACTCACCTAACTCACCCAACTATTTTCAGGAGGAAACATTATGCGACTCGGTATTATGGCCGGTTATTCCGGCGCAAAGATAAAATTGTCGATGGAGATGATTAAGGAGGCCGATCGGTTGGGCGTTTATGCCGTCTGGACCGCCGAGGCTTACGGCTCGGATTGCGTCACGCCCCTGGCCTGGATTGGGGCGCAAACGGAGAAGATACGTCTGGGTACGGCTATTATGCAGATGCCGGCCCGCACCCCGGCCAATACGGCCATGACGGCTATGACCCTGGATCAGCTCTCCGGCGGGCGTTTTTTGTTGGGGATGGGGTTATCGGGGCCGCAGGTGGTTGAGGGCTGGCACGGTCAACCGTACGGCAAGCCGCTGGGCAAAACCCGGGAGTATGTCAGCATTGTGCGGGCCATTTTTAAACGAGAAAAACCTGTGGTGCATGAAGGTCAACATTACCAGATTCCCTATCAGGGACCAGATGCAACCGGCCTGGGCAGGCCGCTAAAAAGCATCCTGCATGGTCGATCCGATATCCCCATCTACCTGGCATCTATTGGGCCAAAAAATGTAGAACTCACGGCTGAAATCGCCGACGGCTGGCTGCCGATTTTCTTCTCGCCCGACCATTATGATAACGCTTACAAGGCGCGGGTTGAGGCCGGTTTTGCTAAGTCTGGAAACGGCAAAAGCCTTGCTAATTTCGACATCGCCCCCTCGGTGTCGGTGGTCGTGGGGGACGACGTAGATGCGTGTCGCAATATGATTAAACCGATTTTGGCCCTGTACGTTGGAGGCATGGGAGCGCGGGGTAAAAATTTCTATCACGACCTGGCTTGTCGCTACGGTTAGAGGAGACGGCCAACAAAATCCAAGACCTTTACCTGGACGGCAAAAAGAACGAGGCTATTATGGCCGTACCCAACCAGCTGGTTGACGATGTTTCACTTTGCGGCCCCAAGGAGCGCATCAAGGAACGGTTGGACCTGTGGCAAAACAGCCCCATCACCACGATGAACATAATGACCTCTGATATTGACGCCTTGCGAGTTATGGCGGAGTTAGTACTATAAATGCGTCTCTCTGGTTCCAATTGGAATGTGCGAGTTTAAAATGATTCTCTATTAGCCCTAAGAATCAGTAAGATTTTTGGCAACAGTACGTCTATTTATATAAGAAAAGGGGAGCGTAGCGGAGTAAAAATGCAATGACCGATTCACCACTTTGGCAGACCTTGTTAAAATCTGTTTTAGACACAGAAGAAATTGAAATTAGTTGCGAGGAATGTTATAACCTGCTGGATATGTACGCCGATATGCTGATAGACGGCGCCGACCCGGATGAGATTATGCCTACCGTACAGCAGCACCTTAAACAATGCAACTGCTGTATTGGCGAGCTTGAAGCTATGATGATAATGCTTCGGGAGGCAGCTGCACAGCAAGATGATTTGCCGTCAATTTAGTTCTTGTTGCCAAACCAGCGGGCCAAGTTTCCACTCCCGGCGGTACTCTTAGGGCCGTTTCTGCTAAGTTTGCAATAAAAAAGGAGCGCTTTACGCGCTCCTTTTGGGTGTCCTCACTGCACTTAAAATTGGTTGAGTGCAAAATAAATAAAATTGGAGAGGACAGTTGCTGGCACATCCCGATGATGGTCGCTCCATCCGTTTGGGATTTACCAGCAATTAGAATGATTTGATTTTACAATATTATTAACAAAATTGCAAGTAAATTGCTAAAAT
>JAJRVO010000602.1 GCA_024277275.1 Chloroflexota bacterium | reverse complement strand
TAATGAGAATTAAATAACTGTCCCTCAACGTTGTAATTGGTAAATGGTAATTGGTTATTAAGCCAATCCCTAATTACTAATTACCATTTACTGCGCTCTGAAATGAGACAGTTATTTAATCCCGATTCCTAATTACCCTATGAACCAACCCGTCCCTTCCCAGCAAAGTAACCGCCACCCCTACCTTATCCTGACCCTGGTGGCCTTTGGCGTTTTCATTGCCGCCGATGACCTGACCGTTATCTCCACCATGCTGCCCCAAATGATTTTTGATTTTGAAATCCCCCTCCCTTCCGGTTTAGACGATGCTTCATGGATTGTGTCCAGTTATCTCATCACCCATGTGGTAGCTATGCCGCTGTTAGGGCGTATCTCTGATGTTTACGGGCGGCGTTTTATCTTTATTAACTGCATGGCAGTTTTTGCTGTTGGCTCGTTGATGGTAGCCCAGGCCCAAACTTTGAATTTTTTGATTTTCTCCAGGGTCATCCAGGCTATTGGCGGCGGCGGGGTGGTGCCGGTGGCAATGGCCGTGGTCGGCGATGTTTTTCCCGTAGAGCGACGAGCCTTTGCGCTGGGTCTGCTGGGCGCGGTCGACACGTTGGGCTGGATTATCGGCCCGTTGTACGGCGCGTTTTGGGTGCGTTATTTTACCTGGCAGTGGCAATTTTACATCAACATTCCTGTCAGCGTCATCACCATTGTAGCGGCCTGGTTTCTTTTGCAACGCCTACCCGGCCAGGATGATGGGCGGGCAAAATCGCTGGATTGGGCCGGGGCGGTATTTTTAAGTGTCGCCCTGACCCTGATTAACATTGGCCTGGCCAAAAGCGGCGGGCAGGTAGCGGCCGGCCCGGTGTTTGATTTTACAGCCGCCGAGATTGTACCGACCTGGCAAAAAACGCTGCCCTACTTTTTGGGCGGCGGGCTGGCCGCGCTCATCTTTATCTGGGTAGAGCGATGGGTGGCGGAGCCTTTAATGGACTTGCGGATGTTCCGCGTCTCTAATTTTACCATTGCCTGCCTGGTGAATTTTGTGGTTGGCTTTGTTTTGATTATTGCGATGGTCGGCGTGCCGCTTTTTGTTAATGCCGTTTTGGCTAAGGGCAACACCGTTGATGAGTTTATCAAATCGGCGGCGATGGATAGCGGGCAAATTCTATCGGCGCTTACGGGGGCAATGGCGGTACTGTCTGTTGTGGGGGGCTGGCTGTGTACTCGCTTTGGCTATCGCTTGCCAACCATAGCCGGGCTGCTATCAATTGGCGCCGGCTTTTTCCTGATGAACACCTGGTCGCCCACCGTAACGTTTGGCCGGATGGCCCTGCATTTGATGGTTGCCGGGATAGGGTTTGGGCTGGTTATAGCCCCGATAGGCGCGGCTGTTATCAACGCCGTTCAGCCGGAGGCGCGCGGCATCGCTTCGGGCATGGTGTTGATTTTGCGTTTGATGGGCATGAGCGTTGGCTTATCCAGCCTGACCGCCTGGGGATTGTATCGCTTTGATGTTTTGAGCCTGCCGTATTCGGCTTTTGAAATTGGGGAGTACGTTGGGGCCATTACCGCCCAGATTTTAAACGAAACGTTTTTGGCCTCTTCTATCTTTGCTTTGCTGGCTATTGGTTTGGCCTTTATCTTGCGGTCAGAGAGTCAAACTTTAAAAGAAATGTGACATACCTTTGGAACAACAACGATAACGAAAATAAAGTTTAATGAGTTTAATGAGTTGGGTGAGTTTATTGAGTTAAGCGAGCAACTCACCTAACTCAACAAACTCAATAAACTCAATAAACTGTTTTCAGAGACACAAAACCATGGTATAACCAGATTTATACTTATTGCCCAATGCGGCTATAATGTCATAAGTTAAGCGGTTCATTTCTATATCAAAATTCTGTTGTGGGAATATTTAGCGCTCAGGAGAGACAAAATGAACAAAAATCAAAAAATGATGGTTGCGGCCGGCGCCATTGTGCTGGTTTGCGCTGCTTTTGCCTGTATTCTGGCAATTGGCGGCTATATCTATCGAGAAGAATTGCAGGCCCTGTTGGGATTAGCGCCCACTCAAAATATAGCCAAGATGCTGCCGGAAGACACTCAATTTTATATGTCTACCAACCCCAACGTGCAAAGCTTGCCTGGCTATCAAAACCTTAAAGAGCTATACCTGGATAATCCCGATATTCTGGCTTTGTGGGATGAGTTTGAAGCTGAAGTGACAGAAGAAGCCAACATCACCTATGAAGATGATATTAAACCCTGGTTGGGGTCGGAGGTGACTCTGGCCGTGCCGGATTTAATGAGTTCAATAAACAATCCGTCAGAAACGCCGCCTATTGTCATCGCCGTTAGAACCACCAATAAAGAAGCGTCTGATAACTTTATCAGCAAAATTCTAGCCCAGGCAACCGAAGACGGCGACGCCTTTAGCGAGGAAACTTATAGCGAAGTCACCCTGCACATTCAGCAAGACCAACCCGAAAATGAAGGCGTCATTATGACCACGTTTGACGACTTTGTTATAGCCTCAAACAACAATGCCCTGGTTAAGGAGATGATAGACAAAGCCCAGGGCAATAGCGAGGCCCCCTCTTTAACGGAAAACGCGAAATACCAAAAGATTGTTAATGAATTACCCCCACAAGCTATAGCCACTATGTACATAGAGATATACGGCATATTTGAGACCGCTATTAAGGAAAGCGGCGTTGAACTGTTACCGGAACAGACTAAAGACCTGGAAGCATTTGAGGCGGTAGGCGTAGCCGGAACGCTCCAACCCAACGGCATTCAATTTGATGTGGTTGTAACTTATAACGTTGAGAAAATGAGCGAGCGGATGAAAGCCTCGTTGCAGCAGCCGGGTTCGCCCAATGCGGTGCTTAATGACATTCCGGCCGACGCCCTGTTTGTATACAACGGCAATAACTTAAACAACATCTGGCAACAAACCAGAGCAAGTCTTGAATCTAATCCTGATTTTGGCGAGGGCATAAAAGATTTGGAGCAAGAACTGGGCTTAAGCATTGACGAGAACATCTTTGGCTGGATGACCGGCGAATTTGCCCTGGTTTTGCTTGAGATCGCGCCGCCCGACCAATCCTCTCCGCCACTGGGGGGGTACGTGTTAATTGGCACAGACAATGTTGATAATGCCCGCAGCCATGTTGAGAAAGCGCTGGGCGTTCTTGAGGAACAGGGAGGATTGCCGCCGTTTGAAACAAAAACAATTGGCGGCGCAGAAATGAACCTGATGGCCGATCCCTTTAGTCAACAAGTTATGGGGGGGTATGGTTTTTATAACAACTATTTCCTGGCCGGTTATTTGGAAGACTCTCTGGTTGCGGCCACATCGGCGGCAAACAGCCCGCTATCCGGCAGTAGTAATTTTAAGACGGTGCAAGACCGCTTGCCGGGTAACAACTACGGTTATATGTATGCCAATCTTGAGCGTGGGCGGCTGCTAATAGAAGACCAACTGAGCGATTTTGAACGAGAAGATTATGAGAAAAACGTGCGTCCATTTTTTGAGCCTGTACGAGCCGTCGGCATGTCTGCCAGTTCTGGTGGGGTTGAAAACGGTTTAACCAAGGGCGTGTTTTTCCTGCTCCTTTCTAAGTAAGTAAATATAGTAACGCAAGTTGCTGCCTAGCGGGAAGTATGGAGTAAGAAGTAAGGATTAGGGGAGAAAAACCCATACTGCCTACTCCATACTTCCTACTGCCGGCGGTTCTGGCATTAAATGCTCAATTTCTCTGACTATCAGCTAGCGAGGTAGCAACTTGGGTTATAGTAAGTACACTGGAGAATTAATATTGAGAGTTTTACTGGCAAGTCCGCACTCTGATGTGTGGAATAGTAGAAAACATATACACATGGGCCTGGGCTATTTAGCCGGTTCGTTACTAGCCCACGGTTACGATGTTGAAATTTGGGATGCTTCAGTTGAAGCGGATATTGAAAGCCTGGATGAAAAGTTAACTCGTGACCATTTTGACGTGGTGGGCCTTTCTGCCCCAACGCCGCTAATTAACAACGCCTGGGAAACAGCCGCCATTGCTAAAAAGCATGGAGCCATTACCATCTTTGGCGGCCCCCATCTTACCATACAACCCCACGAATCGATGCAAAAAGATCAGGTTGACCTGGTTGTGCGCGGCGAGGCGGAATACACCATCATTGAGATTATGCAGGCGTTGGAAAAAGAATTAGAAATTAGAAATAATAAATTAGAAACCTCCAATCCCCAATCCCCAATCTCCCCACACCTGTTTGATCCCAAAGTTGAGTGGGACAAAATTCTGGGTCTCTCGTGGCGAAACAACGAGGGCAAAGTTATCCATAACCCTGATCGCCCCCTGCCCGATGACATCGACGCCATTCCCTTTCCGGCCCACCACATGTTTAAAATTGACCGCTACACCAACCTCAACCCCCTCACCGACGGCCTGAATATGAACGCCCGCGCTTATACCATTGTCACCTCGCGGGGATGCCCCTACAAATGCACCTACTGCTCCAAACCCGTCACCGGCGATACCTGGCGAGGCCGCAGCGTGGACAACGTAATTGCCGAATGGGCCTGGTTGGTCAACGATTTAGGCGCAACCGAAATCGGCATAACCGACGACATCTGGAATCTGGACAAAGAGCGGGCCAAAGCATTGTGTCGCGCCCTGATTAAGGCCAATCTAAATCATGTGCCGTGGGTGACAATCCACGGTATGAAGGTCAACAATACCGACGCCGAACTGTTCCAGTTGATGAAACAGGCGGGCTGCAAGCGGGTCGGCTTTGGCGTAGAAAACGGCGATGACTGGATGCTGCGTAATGTGATTAAAAAAGGTCAAACGGTGGCAATGGTACAACAGGCATTTGCCTGGGCCAAGCAAGCCAGGCTGCAAACCATGGGCTTCTTTATCTTTGGCATGCCCGGCGAAACCGAGGAGTCGATGGAAAAAACAATCCAGTTAGCTCTAAAGCTCGACCCGGACCTGGCTCACTTTATGATGGCCGCCCCCTTCCCCGGCACAGAAATGTGGGAAACCTTGAAAAAGCACGGCGATGTCTTTTCTGACGATATGGACTGGTCGCAACTGGTTATTCAAGATAACAGCGCCCACTTTGCTTTTGGCAACCTGGATAAAGAAACTGTGGAGCGCAAATGGCACGAAGCCCACCGTCGCTTCTACCTGCGCCCCAAACGGATTATGCGCATTGCTGCCCGAAAAGATACGTGGCAGCGATTTCCCTACTACGTAAAAACTGCCGCCAATATGCTGCTGGGCTTAGGCGAGAGAGAACGCGCAGCGGCATGAGTGTAGAGATTTGAGAATTGGGCAATTTTTGAAGTCGAAGGATAATCTTATGAAATTAGAAGACTATTTTGATTTTTTGTCGCCTGATGATATCCGTTTAAAAGGACATCGAGTTGGAATTGATGATGTGCTTGAATATTATTTAGAAGGGTACAACCCGGAAGAAATTCTGGCTAATTTGCCGACATTGAACCTGGAACAAATTCACGCCACTATTACCTATTACTTGCACAACCAGGCTAAAATGGACGCCTATTTAGCCCGGCTGGCAGCCTGGCGTGAAGATCGATACCGGGAATGGACAGCCAATCCTTCTCCCGCTGCACAACGTATTCAAACCCTAAAAACTCAAAGACAAAAAGAACAAGCGACCTTATATGAAAATCCGGTTTCTTCTTGATGAAAACTTGTCACCTCGCCTGAAAGTGGCCTTGCTTCGACTCAATCCAACAATTGATGTGTTGCGTATAGGTGAACCGGGATCGCCGCCTCTGAGTACATTAGACCCGGAAATATTGCACTATCTGGATACTTCACAGCGATTACTGGTTACGAACAATCGAAACAGTATGCCCAACCACCTGGCAGCGCATTGGGCAGCAGGCGGTCACATTTGGGGGTTGTTCTGGGTTCGCCCGAAAACTCCCATAGGTAAACTGGCCCAAGAACTGTTTCTTATCTGGGAAGCCAGCGAAGCCGAAGAATGGATAGATAAGCTCGATTGGATTCCGTTTTAGTTAATGCTCCAATTACTTACCAAACTCCCTTTTTACTGGACATATCGCCGCTTCGGTTGGCCTACCATCCTTCCCTTCTCCATTGTGGTCAGTATCAGTTATCGCTGTAACAGCAAGTGCAAAACCTGCGATGTATGGCGCAAACCCAACGATGATATGACCCTGGAAGAGTGGGACCAAACCTTTGCCAACATTGGCCAAGGCCCGCTTTACTTTACCTTTACCGGCGGCGAACCGTTTCTGCGCCCGGACCTGGCCGATATGGCCTTGTCGGCCTATAAACATTGCCGTCCCTCGGTTATCACCATCCCCACCAACGGTATTTTGACCAGGCGCATCATTAATCAGGTTGACCGCCTGTGTGAAGGCGCTCCTAAAGCCAACATTGGCATCAACCTATCGCTGGATGATGTCGGCGAGCGTCATGATGAAATCCGCATGGTTCCGGGCAACTGGAAAAAGGCGATGGAAACATGGGCCGAGCTTAAAACCCTGCAAAAGCAGCATAAAAATCTGGTGTTGACCAATCACACCGTTATCTCTAATTTCAACATCGACCGCTTTTTTGAGATTTATGCCGGTCTGGAGTTTTTGGAACCGGACAGTTACATCACCGAAATTGCCGAAGAGCGCGTGGAATTGGACACCGTTGGTTGGGACATCACCCCGCTGGCCGAAAAATATGGCCCGGTGGCCGACTTTCTCAGCCAAAAAGCCGGCGAGCGCCCGGTAAAAGGCTTGGCCAAAATAACCCAGGCTTTTAGAGCCGAGTACTACCAACTGGCAAAACGCATCCTCTATGAACGCCGGCAGGTAATCCCCTGTTACGCCGGTTGGGCCAGTTGCCAAATTGCCCCCAATGGCGACCTGTGGAGTTGCTGCATCCGGGCCGAGGGCGCGGGCAATCTGCGCGAGAATGATTACAATCTTGGTCGCGTATGGCGTGGCGAAGCGATGGCTAAACTCCGGCGCAGTATTTACCGGGGAGAATGTCAATGCCCTATGGCCAACGCCTCCTATGCCAATATGCTGTTGCATCCGCCAACAATGGTCAAAATTGTCACAAAAGTTATCTTGTCTTGAGAATAACCGCCTTTTCCTCGTTTCAACCAAAACTGGGGTTTGGGTAACGGGAATATGTCTCCTCCTGAGAGATGAAGGTTTGACCTTTTGCCAAGTACATGTAATATAAGGTTTGTTAATGTACTTGCAAGGTAACTACTCAGCCTACCCCGTTACAAGTTACAACCGGCATTAGTAATTGGTAAATAGTAAATGGTAATTGACCCAAATCACCAATTACTATTTACTAATTACGGTTATACCTAATGTTCAATGGATATAGTCTGGCAGTTACGCTAAACTTTTATCACAGGGTAAAAAACAATGTCCCAAACACCAGCAAAACCGCAAGAAGATCGCTTTAAAGATCATTTAATGATACACCATCCCGGTGGCCAATCTGAAAAATTTTCTATCCCCGAAAATGATGAAACCATCATTCGTATTGGCCGAGAGTTGGACAACGACGTTGTTCTAACCGACCTGCATGCTTCGCGTCACCACACCGAAATACGCCGTGCAGCCGGCGGGTTAGAAATTAAAGATCTAAACAGCGCCAACGGCACGCTGCTAAACCAAACCCGGATTGAGCCGGATACCTGGACCAAGCTATTTCCCGGCCAAACCGTACAGTTAGCAGAAACCCGCATCACCTGGCAAAAAGCGGCCTCATCCCAATCTACGGTGGTTATGCGCGCCCAACGCCCGCCTCAAACTGACGCTCCCCCTGCGGTAACGGCTGTAACGGCTCAGCCACAACGTCCAACAACCAAACTATTGCCCTGGGTCATAGGTTTAGGGCTAATAGTTGTTGCGCTTGTTGTGGCCGGTGTTCTTTTATTGCTATTTAACAACGCGGACCAGCCTGAAGAAACCGCCACCCAACCCACTGCCGCAAATACCGTTGCAGAACCAACCGCAACGCCCGGACGAGACAGCGGCGGAAATTTAACCGCGCAAACGCCGGCAGGCGGTCCCACCAGTACGGCAACGCCGGTTGGCCCGCAACTGGCTATCCCCGTTTTAGAGATTGTTTCCACTCAAGTTAGCCCCATTATTTTTGGCGCATCGCCCAGCACCAACAGAGCTTACATCTTTATCGACGTGCGGGCCAGAAATTCAGGGAATATTCCTTTTCAATTTTCTATCAGCAATTTTTCAATACAAACACGCGACGGCCAAATTATACCGGAGGCAGGCTCTCATACCAGCGAAAATTACCTAAAACAGCTAGGCGCAATTGACCGTTTTGAAAACCTGGCCCTGACGCCGGGCGGCAGCGTTTTGGGCAGTCTTGTCTTTGAAGTTGATATTAACACCTACGACGCCGAACTGGTCTTTCAAGCGCCCAATCTTTCTCCCCTGGTGTTGGGATTGGGCACAATTGATATGACCAGAGAATTAGATATTTTAGCCGGAACGCCCATAGCGGCCATTGAGTCAGCCAGCCAAACAACGCCAACCCCAACCCTGGAACCCACCCCAACCCCCACCCGTCCCGCCCTTATCCCCGCCCCTCAAGTGGTGGCTCGCTCCGCGTTGGCGGGCACAATTGCCTACCCTGTTTTTAACGGCGCCGATTATGACATCTATCTGGGCCAAGTAGATAGCTCAGAGACTAAATTTTTCCGGGCGCATGCCAGCCAACCCGCCTTTAGCTCCGATGGCTCGCGCATTGCCTTCCACTCCTGGGATAGTGGCGCTCGTGGCTTGATAACTATGGATATGTCGGGAGCCAATGCCACAATTGTGGGCGGTTTTGCCGAAGACCAGCTACCTACCTGGAACGCAGACGGCTCAGAGATTATTTTCCTGTCTCGCCGTTCTGGAGATCGAAAATCCCTTTTGATGAAAGTAGGCAGTTCCATTGAGCGCAGCGATGGACTAGTTATGGGTGAAGGTGAGTATCCTACCGTTGGCGCAAATGGTCAGCTTGTTTTAAAGGGGTGGGGCAACACCGCTTTTGGCTTGCGGCTTGCTACCGCCAACTTAAAAGAGATTAAAACCGTCACCAACGTAGAGCAAGATACAGCCCCTACTCTATCTCCAGACGGCCAAAAGATTGCCTTTATGTCTCGCCGGGAAGATAATTGGGACATTTACGTTATTAACGCCGACGGCTCAAACCTACAGCGCTTAACCAGCGACCCGGCCCAAGACGGCTTACCTGCCTGGTCACCGGACGGCAATGCCCTGGCATTTGTTAGCGACCAGGGCGGCATTTGGGCAATCTGGGTGATGACCCCAAGTGGTAAAGGGCAAAGTCAACTCTTTACTATGGAGGGTTCTCCCGACGGTTTTGTCGGTTCAGACACATATGCCAGCCGGGGCTGGGCCGAAGAAAGAATTAGCTGGACAAAATAATCAATGTTGACGACACATTAATAACATTATTAATAATAAAGTTGATAAATATTATTAAAATTGACAAAATATAACTCTTCCTTATAATCAATCCATCCTTTGGGATCAAAACATCTATTAAACATATTAAAAATCCCTTTTCAAGGAGCCATCTATAATGGCATCCTTTGTCATTTGTCTGTGGTCATTTGCCTTTAACCAGGACACACACGATGAAATTTGGCGTAAATAAATGACAAATGGCAAGGTTTCAAGGAGGCACTTTTGTGACAAAGGTTTTGTGGGTAGAAAAACAAATTGATTACGAGCCGCAAGGCATTATGTCTATGTCGGCAATATTAAAAGAGGCGGGACACGATGTGCAGTTGACCATTGCCGCTCAAGAAGACCCGGTTCAGTATGCCAAAGATTACCAACCGGATATTGTTGGCTATAGTTCAATGACCGGCTCTCAACACTATTACTTTAAGCTGAATAAAGCGATTAAAGAGGCGTTAAACGGTCACACGCCAATGTCAGTTTTTGGCGGTCCACACGCAACTTTCTTTCCGGACATAATTCATGAAGAAGGCGTAGACGGCGTATGTGTGGGCGAAGGTGAAGGCCCCATTGTTGACCTGGCAAACGCGCTAGACAACGGCGGCTTTCATCCAGATATTGCCAACTGGTGGTTTAAAGTCGAGGGTGAAATTGTTAGAAACCCGGTCAGGCCCCTTATCCGCAAATTGGGCGATTTACCTATGCCCGACCGTGACCTTGTTTACAACCGGCATACCCCAACCCGCACCAGCCCCATTAAACACTTTATGGCCAGCCGGGGCTGCCCCTATCACTGTACATACTGTTTTAATCACGCCTGGTACCAAATCTACACCCGCGAAAAGCGCGGCTATCAGCGCACCGTGGATTCGGTGATTGAAGAGGTAAATTGGGTTAAAGAACATTATCCCCTGGAACAAGTTGTTTTTCTGGATGACCTCTTTATCATCTTTATGGATTGGCTAGAAGAGTTTGCCGAGAGATTCCCCAAGGAAGTGGGACTGCCGTTCTTCTGTAATGTGCGTTCAAACCTGCTTAGCCCAGAAAAGGTGGCCTTGCTCAAAAAAGCCGGGGCCAATACAGTCAGCATGGGTATTGAAGCAGGCAACGACCGGCTACGAAACGACCTGCTCAAACGTAAAATGTCCCGCGAAACTATTGTTGAATCAGGTCGTTTGCTACACGAGGCCGGCATAAATTTAACAGCTACAAATATTTTGGCCCTACCCACCGGCACGCTGGAAGACGATATTGACACCATGCGGCTTAATGCCGAAGCCAAAGTAAAATATGGCCACGCCTTCCTCTTTCAGCCCTATCCGGCCACCGAGTTGGGTGAATTCACCAAGCAAAACGGCCATATGGCCGGCAGCTTTGAAGATATTGGAGCCATTGCCTGGGATAGTTCCATTCTCATTAGAGATGAAAAAGAAAAAAACCGGATAGAAAATCTGCAACGCTGGTTTGCCATTGGCGTAGAGTTTCCCAGGTTAGAGCCGGTCATACGGTTTTTGATAAAAGCGCCTCGCAACAAATTTATCGATGCGCTCTACTGGTGGATTCACAAGTTGTGGAAAGGATGGGCCATTACCCAGCGTGTCCACCCCATTAAAATTACACCCAAAATTATTTGGGACAACGCCCGGCACTTTATGCGAATGGAGGCATAGATTGGTTATCAGTAATCAGTAAACAGTGATCAGTTCAAAACAACCAAAAACTGATTGCTAACCGCCGATTATTGATTACTAATCACTGATTACTAAAAATATGACGCTGTTAGTCTTTGGCAGTATCAATATGGATTTGGTGGCTCGCGCTCCGCGCTTGCCTGCCCCCGCCGAAACAATTACCGGCTACGAATTTTTTACGGCAGCCGGCGGTAAAGGCGCAAATCAGGCCGTTGCTGCCGCTCGTTTGCAAACGCCCACCAAAATGATTGGCCGCGTTGGCGCTGACAGCTTTGGGCCAACGTTAAAGCAAAACCTTGAAACAGCAGGGGTAAATACCTCTGCTGTTTTTATTGATCCCGATGTTTCTTCAGGGGTTGCCGTTATTGCCGTAGATGATCAAGCTCAAAATAACATCATCATTGTGCCGGGCGCTAATGGCCGGGTCGGTCAAGCTGATATTGATCAACTGAAAGAAAATTTAACCGGAGCAAAAGCGTTGTTGCTCCAGCTTGAAGTCCCTTTGGAGGCAACCATTGCCGCCGCCCAATTAGCCCATCAGCATGGCGTAACCGTTGTGCTTGACCCCGCCCCTGCCCGCAATTTACCGGATGACCTCTATGCCCTGGTTGACATCATTACCCCTAATGAAGTTGAAGCCGCTCAATTGGTTGGTTTCCCCGTAAAGACCAGAGAGGATGCCAACCGTGCCGCCGCTATGCTTTTAAACAAGGGAGTAAAAACTGCTATACTAAAGATGGGGGCATTGGGCGCAGTGTATGCTACCAAAACGGTTGATAGCCCAGAAGTTGAGGGGTTTGTGCCTGCATTCAAAATAAATGCTGTCGACACGGTTGCCGCCGGCGATGCCTTTAACGGGGGTCTGGCCACAGCCTTAATAGAGGGTTATCCCTTAGCAGAAGCCGTTCGCTGGGCGGCGGCGACCGGCGCTTTATCGGCTACTAAAGCCGGCGCTCAGCCTTCTATGCCGGGTCGGGCAGAACTTGAAATATTCTTAAAAAATCAAGCCTGATAACATCAGACTTGTGAGAGGAAATTCAATATGGAACTGGAAACGTATCTCCACTCTCATATTCTTGGTGGATTATATGGTTTAGCGTTGGGCGATGCCTGGGCTATGCCCGCTTTTTTGCGCCCAAACCAAACCTGGGATTACTACAACGGCTGGCTTGAAGAACTGACTCCTGGTCCACCTGATCACCCGGTTCACGCCAATTTTAAGATGGGCCAAGTTACGGGTAGCACCCAACAAGCAATGGCTATGGCGCAAGCTATCATTGATGATGGAAAAGTGACAGTAGAAGGAACAGCCAGAGTTATTGTGACCTGGTACAATCAGGTTGCCAGCGACGAAGTCCACTTTATTGGCTCCAGCACCCGCCGGGCTGTGACAGCCCTTAAATCCGGGTTAGACCCACAACTCACCGGCTTATATGGCGATACCAATGGCTGCGTCGGGCGGGTCAGTCCCGTCGGCCTCATCCATCCTGACATGCCTGAAGCTACCATACATGATGCGGCGCTGGTCTGCACCCCAACCCACTTTACCGATGTTGCTATTTCCGGCGCTGGCGCAGTAGCTGCGGCTATTGCCCAGGCTATGATTCCAAATACCACCCTGGCTGATATTATAGATACGGCTGTTTGGGGAGCAGACATAGGACTTCAGCACGGCACACCCTGGTTCGGAGCCTCAATAGCCCGAAAAATTGATTATGCCGTCCAGTTAGCCAACGACTTTAACCTGCCTGAACGTGAACGAATACAGAATTTATACGATTTGGTTGGTTCCACAATGGCCGTAGCCGACTCAGTCCCCTGCGCCTTTGGTATTTTGGCAATAGCCAACGGCAATCCAACAGATACGGCAACCTATGCCGCTGCTCTATCCGGTGATGCCAGCACCGTTGGCGCAATTGCCTGTGCCATTGCCGGAACATGGCACGGCATCGACGCAATCCCTCTTGAATATATAGAAATCCTGCGCCAGGCCAACCCCCAGTATAATTTTGAGGAGACAGCCGAGGGGCTATATGAAGTTGCTTTGCAGAACTACAGCAATGCCTCTCGTACCGGCGAGACTCTGCTAGAGGACATTTTGGATCAAGGCAAATAACACCAATAGACTTGTTCCCAAATAAAAAAACACGGACCTTTTTACCAGTCCGTGTTTTTTATTTGACTTAACGTTTCATCCGCTCTACCCGGTTATTTAGGCGGATATTTGTGGCACATATCGCACTGTTCGCGCTTTTCCAGCTTGTGCGGTAAAGCGGGCGGCATATCCACCGTCTCGTGGCACATCTTGCACATCGTATCAATGCGCGGGCTTGCGCCCAGGTGCGTCGTGGGTAGAGCGCTTAACACCCTGCTGTTGTGACAAGGCGTACACGTTTCACGCGCCTTGTCGTCCAGGGGGTGCGGCGCAGCCGGCGGCGTCAATTCGTTAACGTGGCAAAGCGCGCATGTATTCAACTCGCGCGGCGTGCTGCCCTTGTGGCTCACGGGTAACGACGCTATCTTATCGGTGTGACAGTCAGTGCAGGTCTCGTGTCCCTTAGCCAGGTGAGCAATAGACGGTACAGTTTCAAACTCAATATGACACAGCTTGCACTGCTGCGCGGTACGGTCCTGATGATTTTTGGGCAACGGCGCTAACGCCGTCCCATGACAACTGGTGCAGTCCTGATCTTTATCCAGCTTGTGACCCACCGTAGGCGGGCTGAACTTGGTATGACAGAACCGGCACTGCTGCGCCGTACGCGGAGTTTTGCCTTTGTGGCTCTCCGGCAAATCCACTACCCTACCGAAGCCGTGACACCCGGTACAATCCATCGACTCAGGTACTACGTGCCCCACTGTCACCGGCTCAAACTTAGTATGGCAGGCTTTACACATCACCCCTGTCCGGCCCTGGTGACTCGATGGCAAGTCTACCAGCTTGCCTTTGCTGTGGCAATTGGTGCAATCTTGATCCCGGTCCAACACATGGCCTCTGGGCGTCGGCTCAAATTCGGTGTGACACAGCTTGCACATTACCGCCGTCCGTCCAACATGACTCGTGGGCAACGCTACCAGCTTGCCGGCTGCGTGACAGTTGGTGCAATCCTGATCCTTGTCTAACTTGTGACCCACCGTTACCGGCTCAAACCTGGTATGACACAACTTGCACTGCTGCGTTGTGCGCGGCGTCGCTCCCAGGTGGCTCTCCGGCAAATCAACCACCTTGCCTTTGCCGTGGCAGTTGGTGCAATCTTGATCTTTGTCCAGCGCATGACCCACCGTTACCGGCTCAAACTCGGTGTGACACAATCGGCACTGCGGTTCGGTTCGGTCCGCATGGTTGGTCGGCAATGGCGCTGCTGCCGTGCCGTGACAACCCGTGCATTTCTCGTCTCTTTCCAACTTGTGGCCTACCGTCACCGGCTCAAACTCGGTGTGACACAACCGGCACATCTTCTCGCTTCGGGGCGTATCTCCGGCGTGGCTTAATGGCAACTCCACCACTTTAGCCTTATCGTGACACCCCGTGCAAGGCTGATCCTTGACCAGCACGTGCCCCGAAGTCACCGGCTTAAACTTGGTGTGGCAAGCCCCGCACATAACCGCCGTCCGTCCCTGGTGGCTAACGGGTAAAGCTACTACTTTGTCCTTATCGTGACAGTTAGTGCAAGCCTCATCTTGGGCCAGGATGTGTCCCTCGGGTACAGGCTCAAACTTAGTATGACACAGCTTGCACATTGCCGCCGTCCGTCCTACGTGGCTTTTAGGCAATGCCACCAACTTATTAGCTGCATGACAGTTAGTGCAATCCTGGTCCTTGTCCAGTTTGTGACCCGCTGTCACCGGCTCAAACCTGGTGTGACACAACTTGCACTGCTGCGTTGTGCGCGGCGTCGCTCCCAGGTGGCTTTCCGGCAAATCAATCACTTTGCCTTTGCCGTGACAGTTGGTGCAATCCTGGTCTTTGTCCAGCGCGTGCCCCACCGTTACCGGCTCAAACTCCGTGTGGCACAACCGGCACTGCGGCTCGGTTCGGTCCGCATGGTTGGCCGGCAATGGCGCAACCGCCGTGCCGTGACAACCTGTGCAATTCTCGTCTTTCTCCAGCTTGTGGCCAACCGTCACCGGCTCAAATTCGATGTGGCACAACCGGCACATCTTCTCGCTTCGGGGCGTATCTCCGGCGTGGCTC
>JAJRVO010000601.1 GCA_024277275.1 Chloroflexota bacterium | reverse complement strand
TAAACTTAAGAAAACGGCCTTAGACCGCAGAGGTTTTTGTGATTGCTTTTACCTGTAAACTGGCTAAATAATAGATGCAACTTGATTAATGAGGGCACTTTTGGAAACCTCTGCGGTCTTAAGTTTACACTTATGACAGCAATTCCCGTTTTGGAAACTGTGCCGCCGATAACCACTCAGTCGGGCTGATTTTTGTCGGCGTAAGAACAGAATTTCCAGAATGATAGAATTTTGATTTGTGTCAATTCGTACAATTCGTGGCTGGTTTTTTGGTTGCGGCTTGCCGCATTACGTTTCCTGTTCGGGAATTTGGGGGGAGTAATCAAACTCCGTCGAGGTGAAGGCTTGCACGCTAAAGATGAGTATTGAGATAAATCCCCAGCTAAGCGCAAGCGCTATGCCGGCGTCAATTATTCCCCGCCAGGGTTGGCTCAAGAGCCTAACAAGCACAATCAGGAGCACCATGCCAACGGTCATCACAATAGTTACAATTTGCTTTTTCTTGATGATGTGAAAATAGCCCATACAATAGAGCGGCCCCAGCAAAACCCGTAACGCGTTGGCGTGTGCGTTTAAATATTTAGCTCTGGCCGCCACTCGAGGGGAAAGCCCTTTGTGAAACCCACGATACCCTTTAAAATATGCCACAAATGTAACATTTAACACCAATACAACCCAGTGGTACCACAAGAAATGATGCGAGAAAGCGTCAAGTGTCGGGAACGTTAGCCGGACAACGGCGTAACCAACCAGTAGTAGAACTCCGCCCACTCCCCAAATTGCTCCAAGTAACCCCATTGTTTAAATTTACCATCCTTTAAGATTTATTTGCTTCCTCTCTAACCATAGTCCATGATACATTATCTAATCAATTTCTCCAACTCATATTCTTATGGTGGATTTGTATCTTCTCAATTTGCTAACGGACACCTGGCTAATTTGACAACAAGCGCTTGTTCACAGGTTGCAAAGTAGCAAGGTTGCAGGGTTACAATGTATCGTTTTTTGCAACCTTGCAACCTGCTACCCTGTTTTAGTGGGTTAGGCAGGTAGAAAGTTGGCAAAATTTAGTCAAATCAAAAATGTGTTCGTTAGCGAATCTTCTCAATAACTTGGGGGTAACTGGGGAATACAGATTGCAATCTGCACTCCGACCCGAATTATTGAGAAGTTGCGTGTTTTCCATAAAGAATTTAAATTTGTAGCAAATATGGGGGATAGACAAAAACCTTGAATTTCTACATAATATATTATGTAGATTGTTTTTACTTTGAAGCAAGCAAGAGAAAAATGGATCAACTAAAAGTACTTGTAATTGACGATAGTGTACAGATTAGAGATTTTTTGATTGAATATGTGCTGGAGCCGCAGGGTTTTCAGATAGATATAGCCGTTAATGGCGCCGAAGGTTTGCAAAAGGCTCTTGCCAATCCGCCGGATTTGATTTTGATGGATTATGAAATGCCCAAGATGACCGGCGTTGAAGTTTTGCGCAGCTTGCGAACCGAACACAAGAATAAAACCCCTGTGATTTTAATGACTTCGCACGGCTCCGAGCAAGTTGCCGTGGAAGTCTTTAGGCTGGGAGTTCACGATTATGTTGTAAAACCGTTTGATCCCCAGGATATGCTTGACGCTATTGAGAACGCGCTCTCTGTAACCCGACTCCAGCGCGAAAAAGAGGCGTTAACTCGCCGCATCATGCAGACCAACCAGCAACTAGAGCAACGGGTCGACGAATTGAATGCCTTGTACCATGTAGGAAAATCAATTACAGCGTTGATACAGCCCAATCAATTGCTGGAGCGGATTGTTGATGCCGTGTTGTCGGTAACCCGGAGCGACGAGTGTACGCTGGTGCTGGTTGATGCCAACACGGGGAAGGTGCAGGGGCACTTACGAAAGCGGCACGAAGGCGACCATGCTCAGGCCCATCAAATTGATCTGCCTGCTACCGCTGAATTGGCGCCCTCGGCGCAAAAACTGAATGGGTCTCATAAAGACAGATTTACCGAAACAATTTTGTCAGTACCGCTTCAGGTGGGAAAAAGGGTGTTTGGCACGCTGAGCATCGCCAAACAGGTAACTGACGAATTTACCCGCCACAATGATAGATCGCTGCGTATGCTGGCTGATTACGCGGCTATTGCCATCCAAAATTTACGGCTTATTCACCAACTGCACTTGACCAAAGAGCGTGAAAAACAGCAAATTCGCGGGTTGTTTGAACGCTACGTGGCCCCGTCGGTTGTGGAGCAGATGTTGGAGCAGCCCGGACAGGTGAGCTTAGGGGGAACTCGCCAGGCGTTGACTGTGCTTTTTGCCGATGTGCGAGGCTTTAGCACCTTCAGTACCCAGGTTTCGCCAGAGATATTGGTTCAACTCCTTAATCAATATATGAGCGTTGCTGCCGATGCCGTATTGGCCCAAAAAGGAACGTTAGATAAATTTATGGGCGATGCGGTGATGGCCTTTTTTAACGCCCCCCTGCCGCAGCCCGATCACCCGTTGCGGGCCGTGCGGGCTGCGTGGGCGTTGCGCAACGCGGTGAAGCAATTGCACCGGGGGTTGCCCGCCCCGTACAGATTGCACTTTGGGATTGGGGTAGGGGTTGGCGAAGCCGTAGTCGGCAATATTGGCACGGCCCAGATGATGAACTACACCATCATTGGCGACTCGGTTAACAAGGTAAAGCGTCTTCAGGAAAATGCCAAAGGCGGTCAGATTTTAATTAGCCAGGAAACCTATCATTTGGTTCAAGATTATATTGAGGCTCAGTTGGTGAGGAGTATACAACTTAAGGGCCAGAGCAAACCTGAGCCGGTGTATGAAGTGCTCAAAGTAAAATAGGCTGAGTTAGGAAGCATTTATGAGGCGGAGGAGTCCAAAACGGCGTTTTTGGACTCTAATTCTTCCAAAACGGGCGGTGCTGAATCGCCTGAGTATTTTTTGGTAAAACGTAGAATCCACAATGAACACACGCCCATAACAACTGTGGTTAACAGAGTCAAGATATTAACTGCAAAACCGCTTGAAATGGCCGTGGTTTTACTAAAGCCAACTAGCATAAAGCCTATCGTCCAGCCGGCCTCGTGAGTTCCTATCCCGCTAAAAGTAATAAAGGGTATCGCTTTCGATAGCACCGCAAACGTAGAACCGACAATGGTGTTGAGCGCCGTTGTTATAATGCCTATTCCCCTCAAAAGGGCATAGAACCTAAAAAAAATGGTCGCCCAAAGACACAACGACCATAAAAAGGTCAGAGCATAGCGTCGAAAAGAGTGAATGGCGGCAAAGGCCTCAATGATTTTGCGGAGCGCCGTCAGCGCAAACTTAAGCGGCGCAGAGGGAGACATTCCCAGCCGGTTGATGAGCCACTCGATTAGCTCTAAGATACGTTGCCCCCATCAAACCATACCCACCAGCACTATGACCGCTATTAACATCACCGCCAAAGCGGCTTTGATGATGGTTGTAGTTAGCAATGCATCAGTATCCAATAATTGCCTCAGAGAAAATCCAGCCCCAATAATAAAAAATACGGCCACAGCCAGATAATCCATTATCCGGGCGACGATGAGCGC
>JAJRVO010000053.1 GCA_024277275.1 Chloroflexota bacterium | reverse complement strand
TGGGGCATTGAAGCCTTTAAAGGCGTTGATGCCGGGATGCACGCTATCTCGACGATGTTTTGGCAAGACTGGATGGTCTTTGGTCCAACCACCGGCACCCGGCGAATCTTTGCCGCCGTAGCCGCCGCCCACGCCATGCTGACCGTAATGGCCTGGGACGAGGGGCTTGACCTGCCGGAAGACCCCAACCACCCGCTCAACAAACACTTCCCCAAAGAAGTGGAGTTTATGCAAGGTCTACGTGTCGCCCGCAGCGATAAACTCATGGAACGCCAAAAGAAAAAGGGCGAAGCCCAACGCCAAGCCAAAGAAGAAACCGATCAGTGATCAGTGGGCAGTGGGCAGTGGGCAGTAGGCAGTAGGCAGTGGGCAGTGGGCAGTGGGCAGTGGGCAGTGGGCAGTGGGCAGTGGGCAGTGGGCAGTGGGCAGTGGGCAGTGGGCAGTGGGCAGTGGGCAGTTAACTGTCTACCGATTACCAATTACCAATTACCAATTACCAATTACCGATTACTGATTACTGATTACTGATTACTGATTACTGATTACTGATTACTGATTACCGATTACCGATTACTGACTACTGATTACCGATTACCGATTACCGATTACTGATTACCGATTACTGATTACTAATCACCAAACCCCTAACCGGGCGCATTACTATGACTGTTACCAATCTCTTACATGTTGACAAGCTAGTCGCCATTGGTCTTAGCAAATACGAGGCCCTGGCTTATCTGGCCTTGCTTGAACAAAACAATGAGGCCGCGCTGGATATCGCCAATCGTTCCGGTATTCCCAAACAGCGAATTTACGACGTTCTTGATAATTTACAAACAAAAGGTCTCTGCTTTGCGCGCAAGGGGCGTCCCCGGTGTTATACAGCCCGTCAACCCCAACAAGCGCTTACAGCCATACTCAACTATCGGAGACAACAGCAAGCATCAGAGCATGAACGTCAGGCCCGTCTGGTTAAAGAGTTAATCCCCGATCTTAATACGGAATTCAGCGGGGACGACGGCGAATTGTCATCGTCCCCATTACACTATGAAAGTAGGGATGTCGACGCCTATCGTGACATAGGCGGACTGTAACGATTTTGGATTTTGGATTGACATTTTCCTTGAGAAAAGAAGGGACCAACAAGAAAAGTGCTTTACGTTGTTATTGGCGAAGCAAAACCTGGTTTTACATTAGCCGAAATTCAGGCTAATCGTCGGGCTTACGTTGAGTGGGAACAACAGAGCCTCTATGCCGGAAAATATCGCACCCTGGCCCGTTACGAGGTAGTGGGCTTATCTCCCAAAAAATCCTTTTGGATAATGGAGTGCGAAGACCCGGCCATAATTCACGGCCTGCTAGAGTTTTTTGGCGATGTCTGGGATGTGACCCTTTACCCGGTCGTCGATCGCAGTATTGCAAACGCAGTCAGCGAGAGGTGAACTTATGGCTAAAGTGAAAATCATGTATTGGAAAGACATCCCTTATGGCGTTAGAACCTTTGATGACGTTGCCCGGATTACCCGGCAGCTGTCCGACAGGTTTAACAAAGCCGTTGATGCAGCCGCTATGGTTGATGGCGACACGGAACAAGACGCCTACCGGGCCGGATTTACCTGGGGACCGGCAGAAGAGCGCGAAGGTTCTGCTAAAGAGACAGCCGACGCCGTTGTAACCGAGATAATAGAAGCCTACCCCCAATCTCGCCTTAAAGAGCTGGCGCGACGAGAGAAAGCATAAACTTATGGCGCGCGCTGAGGTTGATTCTGGTATTTGCGGGTACAAAGTGGCGGTAGAAGTAACCAGCCTGGGCCGCAAACACGTTAAAGTTAAGCTACAGACCGGGTGCGAGATGTGCATGGCTATGAATCCCGAATTGTCTAACCTTAAGGTTAAGGGCAAGGATCATCAGGTGTTGCGCAACATAGTCGACTCTGCCGTGTACCAGTCTGCCTCGCGCCACCTTCGTCATACAGGATGCGTGGTCCCATCCGCAATTATCAAAGCCATTGAAGTTGAAATCGGCACAGCCTTACCCAAAGATGTAAATATAAAGTTTGAGAAGTAGTCTGTACAAAAATAAGTTAATAAGAGAATCTTCGTGACGAGTGATACGTGATGCATAAACGCTTCTCACGCATCACGCATCACGTAAAGGAGTTTATCCCCATATGAGCGATAATGGTTCTACAAAACCCAAACACCTTGTAATTTTCCAACCCTCCGGCAGCCGGGGGGAGATTGAAGAAGGAACCCTTATATTGGACGCCGCCCGCGAGTTAGGCGTCGAGATTGAATCGACCTGCGGCGGGCGAATGATGTGTTCAAAATGCCGGGTGCGCGTTGAAGAAGGAATGTTTGAACGCTTTGGCATCGAATCGAGCATGGACCACCTCAGCCCGGTTGAAGTTCAGGAAAAAGAGTTCTTCCGCAAAAAAGGCATTACGGACAGCCTCTCCCGCCAATCTTGCGTAGCCGAGATCCGAGGCCCGGCCGTTATCTTTGTGCCGGAAGAGAGCCGGGCCGTTAAACAGTTGGTCCGTAAATCGGCCCGCGAGCTAAAAATCGAGATCAAGTCCGCGGTTAAGCGGTACTACGTAGAGATGAAAGCGGCCACGCTGGACGACTCTCTGGGCGATTGGGAACGGCTGCAAAACGCGCTCCAAGAGCAGTACGGCATTAAAGCCGGCAGCCTGTCTATTGACTATCTGGAACTGATCAATCTCCAGTCAACCGTTCGTGAGGGTGATTGGAAAGTTACTGTCAGTGTTTGGCAAGACCGGGAGGTCATCAAAGTTGACCCCGGCTTTATGGAGTACAGCTTGGGCATAGCCATTGACGTAGGCACAACCACGGTAGCCGCCTACCTGTGCGACCTGGACAGCGGCCTGGTGCTGGACTCCGAGTCGATGATGAACCCCCAAACCCCCTACGGCGACGACGTGATGGCTCGCATCACTTACGCCATGACCAACGACAAGGGCCAGGAAACGATGCACGCTGCCATTCTGGAGGGCCTCAACACGCTTGTTGAGCGCGTGTGCGAAACAGCCGGTTACGGCGTAAATGAGATTTTGGAAGCGGTCTTGGTCGGCAATACTTGCATGGACCACATCTTCCTTAACATCTATCCCAAGTATGTGGGCGTGGCTCCTTTTAGTCCGGCCATTCACCAGTCGGTTGATATTAAAGCGCGTGATTTTGGCCTCAATATTCATCCCTCCGGTAACGTGCATGTTTTACCCAATCAGGCTGGTTTTGTCGGCGCGGATAACACCGCCTGCGTCATTGCCGAAGAGCCGCACAAACAAGACGATATGATGCTGGTGATTGACATTGGCACCAACGGCGAGATGGTGCTGGGCAACCGGGAAAAGCTCATCTCTACCTCGGTGCCCACCGGCCCGGCCTTTGAGGGAGCGCAGATTAGCTCCGGGATGCGGGCGGCCCCCGGCGCCATTGAAAAGATTGAGATTGATCCGGTCACGTGGAACGCGCGCTTTAAGACCATTGGCCAGGAAAAGTGGAATGACGAACAGCCCAAAGATGAAATCCAGGCGCGGGGCATTTGCGGCTCCGGGATTATGGACCTGGGCTGGGAACTGTACCGCGCCGGAGTGGTCGATAAAACCGGGCGTTTTAGCAGAGAAACGCACTCGCCCCGCCTGCGGGAGGGACCGGCCGGCAAAGAGTTTGTGATTGCCTGGAGCGATGAAACCTCTATTGGCCGCGACATCACGTTTAATATCGACGACGTCCGCGCCTTGCAGTTGGCTAAAGCGTCGATGTATTCAGCCGCCAAAATTATGATGCGTCGCCGTGGGATTGACAAAATTGACAAGGTGGTTTTGGCCGGTGCGTTTGGCAGTTTCATCGACAAAATCAAGGCAATGGCGATGGGTTTGTTCCCTGATTGCGACTTTAAAAATGTCTACGCCGTCGGTAACGCCGCCGGAGATGGGGCGCGGATTGCCCTGCTGAACATTGATAAGCGGGCAGAGGCCAATGAAATAGCGCGAACCATTGACTACATCGAGCTAACGGTCGATCCTGAGTTTGAAATGCAGTTTGCGGCGGCCATGCACTTTCCCCATATGAAGGACCAATTCCCCCATATCGACGGGATGCTGAACAAGGCCGGGCAAGACCGTAACGTGCGCTTGTTAAGCAATTTGCCCCACTTTAAGCAGTTGCCCGATAAAACGTTACGCCGGTTAGCCAAATCAATGGAAGAGATACGGTTCCGCAAAAACAAGTCCATTATCCGCCAGGATGAAACCCCAACCGCCTTCTACATCATAAAAGAGGGCGAAGTGAAGGTTATTCGCGAGCAAGACGGGCAAAAAACCGAACTGGCTAAAGCCGGCCCCGGCGAGTTTTTAGGCGTGGTGGCTCTTATTCAGGATGAACCCCACTTTGCCACAGCTCTGGCGGCCAAAGTCAACACGCGGGTGTTAGCCATCCCCCGCAATGAATTTAAGAAGTTGCTCACCTACGAGCCTGAGTTTTTACTGGAAATTACCCGCGAGCTTGCCTAACGCAAGCGGGCGGCAGAGGAAATGTTGTTAGCAAAACAATAGAGACCGCTTATGAAACCGGACAGCAAGGGTGCAAGGGTGCAGGGGAGCAGAGGTGGTTTTTGATAATTGTTAATTACTCATTGTTAATTGATTTTATAGGAGGATTTTAAATGGCCGATAACGGCAACATTCGCGAGGCGATTACAAAACTGTTTGCAGGTGAAAAGATAGATTTTGTCCCCAACTTTAGCGGGATGGGCAGCATTACTATGCCCGGCATTGAAGAATACGGCTATAGCTTTAATCAGGTTCACGTCGACGCCAAAAAGATGGCTACAGGCGCGGCCTCCACTTATAAAAAATTTGGCCTGCACAGCGCCGTAGTTCCCTTTGATATGGGCGTTGAAGCCGAGGCTTTGGGAGCCGGAGTCAAATATTATGAAAAAGGGGGCGGGCAAATTATCTACCCCACAATGACCACAAAGTTGGTGCAACGGTCAGACATTGAAATCCCGTCTGATTTGCCGGAAAATAAACATAAATCTTTTTTGCGTAAAGCTATCGATCAGGCTATAGTTGACTTGGATGTCCAAATACCGAAAGATTTGGCTAATACCGGCCGTATTCCCATTGTAACAGAAGCCATTCGCCTGCTAAAAGAAGACGTGGGCAGCGAGGTTCCGGTTGCCGCCTGGGTGCTGGGGCCGTTCACCCTGGCCGGTCAAATTATGGAGCTGGAAAACCTGCTTAAACTGAGCTTTAAGAAAAGGGATGTGGTTAACCGGCATTTATCAAAATTGGCCGATTACCTGGTCGAAATTCTTAACCTGTACATTGACGCCGGGGCCGACTTTGTGACCGTCCGCGAAATGGGCGCTACCGGCGATTTATTAAGCCGCAAGATGTTTGGCGAGTTGATTCAACCCCACTTAACCAGCATATTCAACCGCGTTACCCAGTCGCCCACCGTGCTGCACATTTGCGGCAACACCAACACCATTGTCGACCTGATGGCCGAGTGTGGCGCAACCGCATTGAGCGTAGACCACAAAAACGACCTGGTCGAAACGCGGGCTAAATTGCCCGACACGCTCATCTTTGGCAATTACAACGCCTATGGCATTTTGTGCGAGGGCACGCCTGAAGATGTAGACGCCGATATTAAGGCCATCATTGAGAACGGCGCCGACGCCATTTGGCCCGGCTGCGATATCTGGCCGCCGGTCATTGCAGAAAACGTGCAGGCAATGATGGCAGCGACAGAAAAGTATGGCGCATTGGTAATTGATAATTGATAATTGATAATTGTTCATTGGTAATTGGTAATTGGTAATTGGTAATTGGCAGATAGTTAACTACCCACTGCCAACCGCCCACTACCCACTGCCAACTGCCAACTGAATCCCAAGGAGAAAACTATGTCTGACAACGATGAAAAAATGGAAGAAATTCTTGAGACGCTCAAGAATGGCGTGATTGAGTTTGAAGAAGACGAAGTTATAGAAGCGGCGGAGGAAGCCGTAGAACTGGGGCTTAACGCCTACAAGTGCGTAATGGACGGCCTGGCCGCCGGTATGGACGTGGTTGGCGAGTACTTTGCCGAGGGCGAATACTTTGTGCCGGAAGTGCTTATGTGCGCCGACGCGCTCTACGCCGGTCTGGACATTCTTAAACCGCACATTGTTATGGGTGAGAACCAGCAAATTAAAGGAACCGTGGTCATCGGCACGGTTGAGGGCGACGTGCATGACATCGGCAAAAACCTGGTCAAGCTGATGTTTGAAATTGCCGGATTTAACATTCACGATCTGGGACGCGACGTACCGCTGGACAACTTTGTGGAATCGTACCTGGAGAAAGACGCAGACATCGTTTGCCTGAGCGCGATGATGACCACAACTATGATCGGGATGCCAATTGTCATCGAAAAAATCCGGGCCAAAAACCCCAACGCCAAAATTATGGTCGGCGGCGCTCCCATTAACCCCGACGTAGCCGCCAAGTACGGCGCCGACGCCACCGGCGAGGACGCCACCAACGCCCTGCAAGAGGCTTTGAACATGATCGGCGTCTTGCGTGATTTATCGGACTTTGAGGCTGAACGCAAAGCGCAGGAATTGGATGCCGATAGCTTGATGGAGCCGGTTTAATTATCCGGTGCAGAACGCCGTGAATAGAGAAGTCCTTAAGCAACAGATACTTGAGTGGGGCGCAACCCTGGTTGGTATTGGCGATGTACGCCAGGGTTTAGCGCCTGAGTTGCGCCATTTGCCGGTAGCTATCTCTATTGCCGTAGCCAATGGCGCCGCTGACACGGTCCTGCAAAAGGACAGGGTGATGGCCTATAACCATCAGAGTTGTAAAGTGGAATCCCGGTTAGAAAACATTCAACGGAAAATTACCCGCGTTTTACGACAAGCCGGGCAGCGATTTTTTCCTATTCCGCCCAACTCGCACAAGCCGGATCGACGATTTGCGGCTCGGCTGTATCCGCTCTTTCCGCACAAAACAGCGGCCACCTGCGCGGGTCTGGGTTGGGTGGGCAAAAGCGGCCTTTTAATTAACAAACAACATGGACCACATCTTACCTGGGCCACCGTTTTAACCAACGCGCCTCTGCTGCCGGATAAACCGATCATTAAGAGTCACTGCTCGCGCTGCGTTCGCTGCGTTGATCACTGTCCCTCTAAAGCTATTCACGGTACGCATTGGCGTCGAAATCGGGGTAACACATCCTTCATTGATCTAACGGCTTGCTCAGAACAGATTCAGAAAAACTTTCAGGATTTAGGGCGGGCTGTTTGCGGGTTATGTGTTTTAGTTTGTCCTTTTGGACCTGCGTTAGGAAATTTTATCGACTGTCAATCGCCAAAAAATGGGAGAGTATGATGACAAAAGATGTAACCCTGGCCCAACTTGCCACAGAAATGGCACGGCTTCGCCAACAGGTTGAAGCAATGAGTCAACGGCTGGATATGATTTACGGCGCTGTCACTCGCCTGGCCGATCAATCGGCCCCAGCCCAATCCGCGCCACCGCAAACTATGCCCGGCCAGGCAAGGTCCAACCCTCAAGCCAGCCCGGCTATGTCAGCCGCCGCTATGATGAGTCCCGGCAGTATGCTGGACGCCCTGCGACAGCACGCCAACCAACTGGGTATGGATGTTTCTGTAGAAACAGTTGAACGTCTCAAAAGAGGCTCTCAACCAGAGTCAAGCGATAGTGAAGAGTCAAGCCAGGAAGAATGATGAATACGGAATGATGAACGATGAAAATCGGTCATTCATGGCGTAAAGCAAGAAATCTCCACCGAATGAATCGGTGGGGATTTCTGGTTTTACGTGAGATAAATGTCTCCGCTAATTTGACCGATCAAATTATGGTTATATAATTTTGGTTAATCTCATTATATTTTGGTGACGCTAATGACTAAAAAGAATTCTTCTTCTATTCAAAACCTGGTTCCTTTACCTTACCGTCACGTTAGCGTTCAGCCCTACCACGGCCCTATGACTGAAGACGCAATTTGCGCTCACTTGCTGGGTAAAGACTCCTACCGGCGCACTCGCTACGTAGCATTGGAGCAAGAGGACCAATGCGCCGTAGCCGCCGTGAGTCGGGAGAGCGAAGAACCCCTCTTTAGCGATATTACAGGTGTAGAGGTTCTGGCCTTGCCCAATTCCTGCACCCTGGTAGAGGACCCGGAGGTTGACCCCGGTAATCCCTCTGCGCTGGCGGCAAAGGCAACGGCTATGGGCCTGGGGCCGGAGTCGACCCTGATTGTGCGCGGAATGTATGGGCACGTCAATTTTATTCATCGTCCCAACCCACTTAAAATTCGGGTAATTGAAGTAACCCCTCCCGACCCGCCAAAGTTGTTAGGGCTGGCTCGCAAGGTTTTGATTTATGCCGATTTACCCGCCGTCGAACTGGTCTCTGAGAATTTTGAGCTGCCTGAGTTGGCCGCCCAGGCCCCCAACGCCGAGGCATATTTAATTCCGTGCCGGGCTTCTGGCCTGGATTTCGACGTCCCCACCTATTTTCTGGACGAGCGGCCTGAACGTCAAAATTGGACAATGGTTGCCTGTGAACGAAGTCGCCAAATTCACCAGCACTTTTATGGCGACGAATCGCCTCGCATTGAAATGTGTCCCCGCAAACTTATTAAAGATGACGGTTCTTTGACTCTGGTAAAGTGCTGCCTGCTGGAAAACAACATTGAGGTTGACGGCAATTGGGCCATTGTGCCCTGGGGCGCCACCCTGGCCCAGGTAGAAGAAGCGTTAACAGCATTAGTGACAAAAGAATGATGGATTTTAGACTTTTCACAATCCGCAATCCACAATCCAAAATCTAAAATCGAATGGAGAGTTAAATTGAAAACAAAAGCTTGGGATAACGTGCTTTCCCTAATGGCTCCCGACCGGATTACGACCAAACCACGTGAGCGGGGCTTGACGATGGTCCTTGATCGCTGCCACGCTCTCCACGCCACCGAAGATTTGCTGGCCTTAAGCGGCGATTATATTGATCACATTAAGCTCAGTTTTGGCACGTCCGTTTTTGTGGACGAAACGTTGTTGCGTCACAAAATTGAGATTATCCGGGCGCATGATATAGACGTCTATCCTGGCGGCACGTTGATGGAAGTAGCCCTGTTGCAAGACGTTTACCCCCAATATCTCACCCGGACCAAAGAATTGGGCTTCACTGCCCTTGAAATCTCCGATGGAACTCTAACCATTTCTCGCCAGGTACGGAGTGATTGCATCAAACGCGCCCTAGACACCTCTCTCAAGGTCATCACTGAAGTAGGCAAAAAAGACCCGACCATTCACCTCTCGCCGTCAGAAATTTGCGATCAAATTGCGGGCGATTTAGCTATGGGCGCAGACAAGGTCATTATAGAGGCCCGTGAGTCCGGTCGGGGGATAGGTATTTATGATGAAGAGGGTCTGCTGCTTAAAGACGAAATGGCGGCTATTGTCAATTGCCTGGGCGATAGCCGGGGGGATGTTATTTGGGAAGCGCCTCTTAACAAACAGCAAGCAATGCTGGTTTTGCGCTGCGGCCCTAACGTGAACCTGGGTAATGTTAAACCCAGTGATGTGCTGGGTCTGGAAGCGTTACGCTGCGGGATGCGTTATGAAACGCTTCGTCACTATGCGTCCCTATTGGAAGTGGACAAACCGAAAGCAGAGAAACAATGAGCAAACAGGGCGGCCACCTGGGGCTGGGCGACCGGCTGAAGGAAGGGCCGGCCCCGGAGCTAATTGCCTCCGCTTTTGCCCTGGAGGCCGGCGACGGGCCGCTGCTGTTCCATGGGATGAGCCTGGCCGACCTGGCTCACACAGTGATGTTGATTGAAGTCGGCATTATCCCCCCCCAGGCCGGGGCTGACTTGCTGGCCGCTCTGCTGGCAATGCACGCCATTGCCCCCGCTGATTTTCCCTTTGACCCGGCGCATGGCGACGCTTACACTAATCGCGAACATTATTTACGCGAACAAGCGCCTGCCGCTGTTGGCTGGCTTAAAGCCGGTCGTCCCCGCCGGGAAGCCTCGACTATTGCCTACTTGCTGGCAGTACGCCAACGGCTGCTGACTTTGACCGGCGCTTTGGCCCGGCTGATGCAGGCCATTCTTAACCTGGCCGAAGCCAACCTGACCACGGTGACGCCCGATTACACCTATCTGCAACCGGCCCAACCAACCACCCTGGCCCACTACTTACTGACCTTTGTCCAGCCGATGACCCGCGACCTGGTCCGTTTGCGGGGCGCATTTGAGCGCACTAACTGTAGTCCGGCCGGGTCGGGCAGCGTGAACGGCTCGCGCCTGCCTCTGGACCGAACCCGGCTGGCTGAACTGCTTGGCTTTGAGGGGCTGGCCCTGCATACCCGAGACGCTATGTGGCAGCCCGATGGCCCTATTGAGGTGATGGCGGCCGTGGTGGCGCTATTGGTCAATGCCGACCGGCTGGCCGAGGATTTGCAGATTTGGGCCAGCGTAGAGTTTGGCATGGTTGAGTTGTCCGACCGCCACTCGCGCATCAGCGTTATTATGCCCCAAAAGAAGAACCCCTACAGCCTGGCCTTTGTGCGCGGCGTAGCCCGGGAGATGATGGGGCGGCTGGTTAGCGCGGCAGCGGTTGGCGCAACCCCTTCGGGGCAGGTGGATAACCGCATTTTTGCCTACGGGGGTGTCCCCCGCGCGCTGGATCAGGCAGCGCTGACCGTTGATCTGTTAGCAGGGACCATCGCCGGTTTAAGCGTTAAGCGCGAGGTAATGGCCCACCGCGCCGCTCAGGGTTACAGCGGCGCCACCGACCTGACCGATGTGATTATGTTGGAGGCCGGTGTCGACTCCGGCACGGCTCACCGCATTGTGGGACGAGCGGTGCGGGCAGCCTTGCAAATCGACAAACCCCTAGACGCTGCGCTGCTGGATACAGCCGCCAAAGCAATAACCGGACAGCCTCTTCATCTATCTGAGGATAAAATTACCGAAGCGATGGACCCGCTGGCTATTGTCAAAGCGCGCGCCGGGCCGGGCGGGGCGGCTCCTGAGTCGGTGCGGACGATGATTACACAGTTCCGAACCTCGCTGGCAGATGCGGAGAGCTGGCGTTCGGAGATTGAAATTAAGTTGGCCGTGGCAGAGGACGGATTGCTGGAGACAGCACAGAAGTTGACTCACAGCGAGTAGCGGGCAAGTAACCATTCACCTTGTCTAAATTTGGTCCACAGATGAACACAGATTTTCACAGATTGCGCTGATTTCTTATCAACTTTTGTTTTATCTGTGTCCATCTGTGGCTATCTGTGGACTTTTTTTGCCTCTCTGATTTGTCTATTGCTACCCTTACGCCATTGGCGGTATCTTTTTACTCAACGCTCTTTCATTTCCGTTACAAATCCCCCTTCCAGACTCTGCCTAGCAGACGGGTTGGTATAAAACTTTAGATAATACAAAACCACAGCTTGCTCTTCGGCGGTTAGCGCGTCATCGTATCCCGGCATGGCGGCGACTGGTTTTCCACGTTTAATCACGGTTAGCAAGTAGGTATCGCTACGTTTGCTCATCCAGGCTGTATCGGTAAAATCACGCGGCTCCGGCCAGAGCAAATGTCCAACCGGCCCCTTGCCGTTTCCTTCCAGCCCATGGCATCCTTTACAGTAAACGCGATACACCTCTCGCCCGGCAAAGTACGAGGCGCGTGTCGGCAATACATTTAAAATCCCAGCTTCCCCAAGAAAACCGGCGACTTCTCTGTCAACCGAAAAATCAGGGACAGGCGTTGGGGTAGGACTACGCGACGTGTGCAAAAAGGCGATAAGCGCGCGCAACTCGTCGTCCGGCAATCCGGCATATGACGGCATCGTAGAGCCGGGGAGTACAGCGGTTGGGTTCAGCAGGTATGCCAAACGCCAATCATCTGTGCGCTTGCCCGGCTCCAAAACCAAATCGGGCTTGTTACGCGACCAATTCATTCCCAATCGCTGCAAGTAGGGCAGGTTTTGCGCCACATCCTGGGGCGCTGGCCGGTAACCGGGAATAGAATGGCAAAAGACGCAACCCTCGCGCTGAAAAATCTGCTCGCCCTGCGCCTCAAGCGATCCCCCACGCGGTGCAACCGTGTTGGATGCCAAAGTTATACCCAAGACAATCACCCCGATAAAAAAAAGAATGGCTATCCCTGCTGCCAACCATCGCCATAAAAAAGATCTCATAACAACTGTTTACCTTAATGTTGTCAAGTAACCGGCCAGCGCGTCTACTTGCGCCGGGTTTAGATACAACTGCGGCATCGTTCCATCCGGGAAAACCGCAGCCGGGTTTTGCAGAAAACGGCGCAGCCACTCCACATCGCGCACGCGACTAATGCGGGTTAACGCCGGCCCTACCGCGCCGCCTTTTGTACCGGCACGATGACAATAAACGCAGCCTAAATCATTAAACAGAGCTTGCCCATCGTACTCAATCATTGTCCCTTCAGACGTGGAGCGTTTTACGTTCCACGCGCCGCCGCGCATCTTCCAGCCGTCATCTTTCACGGCGCTTGTTGTTTCTACCCGGTCGACACGGTATCTGGCGTCATATACTTCCCGTTCCTGGCCCCGGAGTGTCAACAAGTAAACTGTTATCGCCTCTGCCTGAGGGCGCGTCAGCGGAAAGTTGGGCATAGTTGAACCGGGACTCATCGCCTGCGGGTTTAAGAGGTGGGCAAAGATTTGCACCCAGTCCCGCCGGCTACCAACGCCGTTCAAGTCCGGTCCCTCGCTCTCGCCCTGTCCGCGGATTTGGTGGCAGCGCAGGCAGCGAAGTTGGTTAATCGCCTTTTTTCCGGCTAACACCGCCGCAACCGATTCCTCCGGCAGCGTTGTCTCATTATGGCAGCCGAAGCACGCGGCCTGAAGGTAGACGCCGCGCCAGAGACGCAGGGGCGTTTCCTCTGAGTCGCCGTGGGCGGCTAGCGTAGTAACGGCCCTTCCTCGCCCGTTGTGGCATATTGTGCAGCCAAATTTGTCCGGCGGGTGACCGGTTAAAGGTGGTGAATGGGCGCGGAACGGCTCCGACACGTCGGCAAAGTTGGGGTCTTCCACGCCCAGGTGGCAAGTAGTACAGCGGTCTACCCGCCGCAGCGCGTCCACCCGAATTTCTCGAATCCCAATAGGCTGCTCGCCGTACCACTCGCGAGCGGCGTCATCCTGCCCTTGCGCGATTCCGGTTGCCAGAAACGCGCGTTGGTATTCTTTCCATTCCGGGTTCTCGACCTGCCACAGCAACGCCAGCAGCATCGCGGCGAGCACAGCGCCGAGAACGAACAGTAATCGTTTCATCTTCTATTACTACCGATGATCATAGTTTTAAAAACAGCGACTACGGCCAAAACAAGTTCCAGTTGGGACCGCGAAACCAGGCGCCCACTATCGTCAAGATAACAACTATGGC
>JAJRVO010000600.1 GCA_024277275.1 Chloroflexota bacterium | reverse complement strand
TAAGGTTAATTTGTCGGAATTAGCCCTCGGTCCAAATGAGGGGGTATTACTCCGGTTCCAAAAAAACAAGGGAGAAATTATGTCAAACGAAAACCAAAACGCTACAAAAATGTCTCAAGAAGACACATTGTTAAAGGCGCAAGAGCGCGTTATCTGTGAGCAGGTTGCGCAGGGGGATGCCCCGCACAGCCAACGAGCGGCAGCCTTGTTGACTCTGGACAAGGGGGCAACCCAGATGGAGGCGGGTGAGCGTGCCGGTTTATCCAAAGGACAGGTAAAATACTGGCTGGCTAAATTCCGGCAGCAACGGTTGAACATCTTCCCGGACGAAATTCTGGCGTCCGCAGAAGAAGTCGAAGTAGAGCCGGAGGAAGAAGCTGTCGAAGAGCAGCCGGTGGAAGCGGGAGAGAAAGCGCAGCCGGTTGAGGATGTGGCGACAGTCGGTGAAGCTAAAAAAGCCAAAAAAGTAAAGGGGACTAAAAAAGTGAAAGCAGCCAAGGAAGCTAAAAAAGCCAAAGTCAAGGAAGCTAAAAAGGCCAAAGTGAAAGCAGCCAAGAAAGCAAAGAAGGCCAAAGAAGTGAAAGCGGCCAAAAAAGACAAGGAAGCTAAAAAAGCCAACGTGAAAGCGGCCAAAAAAGCCAAGAAAGCTAAAGAAGCTAAAAAGGCCAAAGTGAAAACAGCCAAGAAAGCAAAGAAGGTTAAGAAAGATAAAGCAGCCAAAAAAGTCAAGAAAGTTAAGAAAGCCAAGAAAGTTAAAAGTGGAAAAGGCAAAGTTGGTGGAGAAAGTAAGAAAACTAAAAAGAATAAAAAATAGGGACGACCTATGCTAACTAAAGACCCCCTCTGGTACAAAAACGCCATCTTCTACGAAGCCCACATCCGCTCGTTTTGCGATAGCAACGGCGACGGTAAGGGCGACCTGCCCGGCCTGACCTCCAAATTAGATTACCTGCAAGAACTGGGCGTCGATTGCATTTGGCTGCTGCCGATGTTTCCCTCGCCGCTTAAGGATGACGGTTACGATATTGCCGACTACGACAACATCCACCCCGACTACGGCACGGTTGAGGATTTTAGAACGCTGGTTGCTGAGGCCCACGCCCGTGGCCTGCGCGTCATCACCGATCTGGTACTCAACCACACCTCCGATGAACACCCCTGGTTTGTCGAGTCGCGCAAATCCAAAGACAACCCCTACCGCGACTACTACGTTTGGAGCGACACCGACCAAAAGTACAAAGAGGCACGCATCATCTTTGTCGACACCGAAGCCTCCAACTGGACTTACGATGAACCCAGCGGCCAATACTACTGGCATCGCTTTTACGCCAGCCAGCCCGACCTCAACTACGACAATCCTGTTGTGGCCGACAAGATGATTGAAATCCTGAAATATTGGATGGATATGGGCATCGACGGCTTCCGGGCCGATGCCGTGCCCTATCTCTTCGAGCGCGAAGGCGCCAACTGCGAAAACCTGCCCGAAACCCACGCCTATCTCAAACGGGTTCGTGCTGTGCTGGACGCCGACTATCCCGGTACTATCTTGCTGGGCGAGGCCAATCAGTGGCCCTGGGATTTACGTCCCTACTTTGGCGGCGACCCCGACGACTCTGCCGTACCCGGCGACGAGTTCCACATGGCCTTCCATTTCCCGGTCATGCCTCGTATCTTCAAAGCCCTCAAGCTGGGCGACTCGACCGACATTCTGGATATTATGGACCGCACTCCCTCTATCCCCGACAATTCTCAGTGGTGTGTCTTTTTGCGCAATCACGACGAGGTGACGCTGGAGATGGTCACAGAAGAGGACCGGCAACTGATGTGGCAACTGTATGCCCCGGACAAGCGGATGCGGCTTAACCTGGGCATTCGTCGCCGTCTGGCCCCGCTGCTGGATAACGACCGCCGCAAAATAGCAGTCGCCAATGCCATTCTCTTTAGCCTGCCCGGCGCGCCCATTATTTACTACGGCGACGAGATTGGCATGGGCGACAACATCCAACTCTTTGACCGCAACGGCGTCCGCACCCCTATGCAGTGGACCGCCGAACCGGGCGCGGGCTTTTCTGAAGCCGACCCCGCTGACTTTTGGGCGCCGCTAATTGATGACGACATCTACGGTTACCGGCAAGTCAACGTGGCCGCCCAGATGGCCGACCCCAACTCGCTCTTTTACACAATGAAGCATTTTATTGCCACCCGTAAAACCCACCCCATCCTTGGTTGGGGCAGTTGCGACTTCATTCGCGTAGCCGATAAAGCTATTCTAACCTACCTCCGCCGCACCAATGAGGCCCAAATGTTGATTGTTTGCAATCTGTCTGACCAGCCGCAAACGGCCACTATTCCCCTGCCTGATTTTGTAGGCGTCACCCCGTATGATGTGTTATCAGATACATCACTTGACTCTATCGTCCAAACCGATTACTCACTCTCATTGACTCCTTACCAATATCATTGGTTGAGTCTTTTCCGGACTTAAAAATCTTGTTTGGTGTAAAGGCAATCGGAGATAGTTGTTGGGCAAACAATGAGGATTCGGTGTAGTTGTCATCCTGAGTGTTAAATCTCCTTGCCAACTATATATGGTAGTCTATGTTTTAAATAACCCCAGATGTAGTGCAATCGCCTGTTTTTTTGTCTTAATAAGATTTTTGACATGGCCATGATCGGTGTTATAATTGTTGTAGTAGTAAGCATTTCTAAAAGGTATCATAATTTATGAGTACATTAGAGCCAGACCCATTTGAGCAGTATAAAGATGTTTGCTTTGCTGCAAAGCGTTTGGAAATTCACCCTGAGTCGGTCAAACGTCTCATTAGATTAGGGAAGTTGCCGGCTAGAAAATTTGCAAACAAATGGTTTATTCGCGAAGATGTGTTAGAGCAGTTTGCCGGAGGGTACATACCCCGACCTGGTAATAGAAGTCGAGTGGCGTAGAGTTATTTTGTGGGCAGGTAAAAGGATAAATAATTATGAGTCATAATCATAACGGAAAACAACCTTTGTCTGAGGATATAGATATTTGGGATGCTGAAGAAGAAGAGGCTCGTTCATTGGAGTATTGGATTCAACCCGAACCTGAAGAGGTTTTAGACATTGGCGAGGTTCACGCCAAAAACTGGAAGGACTATAAAGATATCATTACTAATAGTCTCTGGATTATTGGATCACGTAGTCGTAAGGGAACACATACTGGTAAGTATCATGGTAACTTCGTTCCTCAAATTCCATATCAGGCTATTAGAAGATTTACCAAACCTGGAGATATAGTACTCGACACCTTCCTTGGCAGTGGCACAACCTTGATTGAGAGCCGTAGGTTAGGCAGGCATGGTATTGGCATTGAGTTGATCGAGTCAATAGCCACGGATGCTGAAGAGCTAATTGAAGCCGAAGAAAACCCTCATAACACCTGGCAGAAAGTTATTCAAGGGGACAGTACTAGCGAAGAAACTATGAGCAAGGTTCGTCAGGCGCTTGCAATGCAGGGACGGCATCAAGTACAACTTATGATAATGCACCCCCCCTATCATGACATCATCAAATTTAGTGAAGACCCTCACGATTTATGTAATACACAGACCGTGACAGATTTTCTGGAAGCCTTCAAGAAAGTAGTTTACAGAACCTACGATCTGCTTGAACAGAATCACTTTCTGGTGGTCGTTATTGGCGACAAATATAGTAACAGCGAATGGGTTCCCCTTGGTTTTCAGACGATGGAAGCGGTGCAATCAGTTGGGTATGCGTTGAAGAGCATAGTTGTAAAGAATATGGAGGGCAATAGGGCCAAGCGTAATCTTCAGAATTTGTGGCGGCAAAGAGCTTTTAGGGGTAATTATTACATCTTTAAACATGAATACGTCTTTTTCTTCCAGAAAACAGAAAAGATAATTGAAGATTTGAAAAAAGTAACCGACCTTGCGAATGAGATAGATGCGCGAGAAGAATTAAATCTTATTCAAAATAGCTCATTTGCCTCTGGTGAGGCATTAAAGCAACAATTAAATATGGTAGGATACTCTTCAATTTCTCCGCCACGAATTTTGGTTCTAAAGCATAGCGGTAGAATAAGAGCCGTAGTTGTTAACTTAACCGGCATAAATTTGACACGTATCGTGGAAGATGAATTGGAAGATTTTATCAGCGAACTACCGGATAGCGTTGTGGATGTATCAGTATTGGCAGAAACGGACAAAAAAACAGCATTACAGAAAATCCCTGGCGTTTCCCAAGTTTATTCTCCCGATGAAAGATCGTTGGAACAACTAGCGCACGCTTTATATATTGTTAGAAAAGCGACTGGTTCTGGGCAAAGGAAAGGTAGAGCTGAAGCTGTTGCTTTTGCTTCTACACTTAATAAAGCATTTGAAACATGTTTCAAACGAAATGAGGATTATGAGTGGCGACAACGCGGAAAAGGAATCGGCTTTAAGTTTTTTAAACGAGACCCTAATATAGCATTTGATGCGATGAATGAAGGCTTACAAAATTTCTTAGTTGGAATAGAAACCAAATGGATTAGTGGAGGACATGAAAAAGAAAAAGCGCCGCAAATTCGTGACAATTACTACAATAAAGGTTTTGACCTGATAGCCATTGTTGGTCACAATGTAAGAAAATGGGAGACCTTTATCAGAGAACAAGGTAACTTTGCCGATTATTATTTGCTATTGAGCAAAGCGGATAAAAAATCTCTAGAGTACGTCATACAAAATCGGCCATTGCTTAAAGCTTATGGGAATAGGGATTTACAAGAAACTAACTCAAGTTTGGTTGAATTTCTTAAAAACAAACAAATACGCCTTGAACCTCAACATTCTCAGGAGACCAAATGAGGGCTCACGTCTTTAATGTCGACAAAAACACCTTCCCTGTACATCGTGACTGTGGGTTTTGTGGTACTGGCAAAAGAGGAGCGCTACTTAATAGCTATCAACAAGCGCTGGATCAATCAAGAAAGTTCAGTGGTATCATAGCTGACTTGAAGGGAACAAGACCCGGTGATTTGGTATTCTTCTACGAGAGCAGGCGAGGTTTTCATGGGGTTTACCAGGTCATATCTCCTCCGTTTTTTGATCCCCAAACAGTTTTTGGTGTTGGTGAATTTAACCACCACAAAGTTGACGCTGATGTGCCATTTCGGTTGCTAATACAATGTGTAGACTACTTTCCTGAGCCGGTTCCAGAAGATTTAATTTTCTCTACACCTACCAATGAGCGGATATTTTGGATTCCTTTTTATCGAAAAATTCAGGGGCCAAGAGGATGTGTCACTATTGATCCCGAAGCAACACGTACCCTTCTTGAATTACTTATTAAAATAAACGGCCCGCCACAAGATAGAGAATTCCATCCCTTTTATTACAATACAGATTTAGGCGGTATACAAATTCCCTTTGCTGCCGGCTCTATTGGAGTGGGGGAAGATGAACAAGGCATTGTGATGCAAATCCCGCAGCTACAAACGCTAGATTTTTCCCTTATCCCCAACCAAGCTGTGCCGCTTGAAGATTATCTACGGGGATGGTTAGTTGCTCATCTGGATGATCCTTCGCAAGCGGATTTAAGGCGTATATTTGGCCCAACCTCTCATATTGAATGGTTTGCTAACAATGTTCCCTTTCATGTCTCTCAACGTCATATAGACCTGTTAATTTACCACAAAACCCCGGTTGGAGAACTAATTGATCCACCGTTTCGCTATAGATATTCAGTTGTAGAGTTAAAAAGAGATCGATCAAAGCCGGAAGATGTTGATCAATTGATGGGGTATGTTAAATGGGTTGCCAATAGACTTGCAGATGGCCAGGTGGATATTGTACGCCCCTATATTATTGCTCAAGATTTTCAACAGGAAACCATTGAACGAGCTAATTCACTTAGATTTAATCGTACTGGGATACAGTTAATTAGATATGAGGTGACTAATCAAAGCCAAATAGCTTTTCAAGAAATAGAACAAACCAATCAACCGAGATTGCTATAAAATTAAGCCCAAATTGCCGCCAAATTGGAGGGTTGGCATCTGGTAAACTCATATACTGTTTTTGACAGGGGTTTCTGCCAAAAATACCCAGCCTAAGGATAAGGTTTGTTCTTGAAAGAATTTTGATGACAAAACCCCATTCATATCTTCTGAATGGGGTTAACTCATTAGTAGTTGATGTATAGACTATGTATTCCCATAGTCTATAAAGGAGTATTCATGCCAAATAAGTTAAAACAGCTTCAACAGCTTATGCAAGAGATGGAAAGCGTGGTGGTGGCCTATTCCGGCGGTGTGGACAGCGCTTTGCTCATTAAAGTGGCTCATGATTGCCTGGGCGACCGGGCCGTAGCCGTAACCGCGCTCTCTGCCAGCGTGCCGGCCCAAGAGTTTTCCGACGCGGAAGCGGTTGCGCGTGAGATAGGCGCGCGCCACGTGACCATTGAGAGCCATGAAACTGATGACCCGCGCTATCTGGCTAACGGACCGGACCGCTGCTACTTTTGTCGAGACGATATGTTTAGCCGGTTGACTGAATACGCCCAACGCGAAGGGTATCGTTACGTGCTGGACGGCAACAACGCCGACGACGTGGGCGACCACCGGCCTGGTCGACAGGCTGCTCGTGAGCATAGCGTGCGGAGTCCTCTGTTGGAAGCAGGGCTAACCAAAGCCGAAATCCGCGAATTGGCTCGCGCTCTGGGCCTGCCCAATTGGGATAAACCGGCCTCGGCCTGTCTTTCCTCGCGGGTTCCCTACTACACCCCCATTACGTTGACCGTGTTGTCGCAAATTGAGCGGGCTGAGTTAATCCTCAAAAAGTTGGGGTTTCGCCAGTTGCGGGTGCGCCACCATAATCAGGTCGCCCGGATTGAGGTTGAGCCGGACGACCTTCAAAGACTGTTAACCCATCGGGAGCAGATAGTTAAGCAGTTTGAGGCTTTGGGCTATACTTACGTTACGCTTGATCTGTCCGGCTTTCGCTCCGGCAATATGAATAAGGTTTTGGCTAACAATGGACGTCAACAAACTACGCGCTTTACTGACTGAAATCCAGGCGGGGCGCGTGGATGTGGACCAGGCCCTGCATCAATTGCGCGACCTGCCTTACGACGATATCGGTTACGCTCAACTGGATTACCATCGTTCGCTGAGACAGGGTATCCCCGAGGTTGTCTTTTGTCAGGGCAAAACAACGGAACAAGTGACGGGTATTTTAGAGCGACTCTGGCAGCGCCATGATCGGGTTTTAGCCACCCGTGCCTCGGCAGAGACGGCGACTGCCGTTCAGGCCCAACTACCCCAGGCCCGCTACAATTCGACCTCGCGCCTGATAACCCTGGCCCGCACCGAACTGCCCCCGCCCGATGAATCGATGCCTTATGCTTTAATTGTCAGCGGCGGAACCTCTGACATGCCCGTGGCCGAGGAAGCGGCCCAAACCCTTGAGTTTTTGGGCAGCCGGGTGGAGCGTGCCTATGATGTCGGCGTGGCCGGGGTGCATCGCCTGCTGGATAAGCGCGAGCGCATCTTTGGGGCCGATGTTATCATCAGTGTGGCCGGGATGGAGGGCGCGTTGACCAGTATTGTGGGGGGACTGGCCGCCTGCCCGGTGATTGGCGTGCCGACCAGTGTGGGCTATGGGGCCAGTTTTAACGGACTGGCCGCGCTGTTGTCTATGCTCAACTCTTGCGCTACCGGGGTGGCGGTGGTCAACATCGACAACGGTTTTGGGGCCGGTCAATACGCCCACCTCATTTTACATCGTATTCAACAAGGTCATCAACAATGAAAATTGCTTACTTTGACTGTATTGCCGGGGCCGGCGGCGATATGATTTTGGGCGCGTTAATTGACGCCGGACTGCCGGAAATAACCCTGCGCGAGCGCCTGGCCGCCCTCAACCTGGACGATTTTGAACTACGCTGCCGCCGGGTCGACAAAAACGGTTTTGCGGCGACTAAAGTAGACGTGATTGTGGCCGATGACGCGCCTGCCCGCTGCCTGCCCGATATCGAGGCCATTGTAACCGAGAGCGATTTGCCCCCGGCCATCAAAGAGCGGGCGGTGAGCATCTTCCGGCGATTGGGCGAGGTGGAGGCAGGTATCCACGGGGTTGCACTTGAGCAGGTTCACCTGCACGAGTTGGGCGGCGTAGATACCATTGTCGACGTGGTGGGAGCGCTGGCCGGTTTAGACGCGCTGGGGATTGAGCGGGTCATTGCCTCGCCCCTGCCGATGGGTCGGGGCTTTGTACGTGGGGCGCACGGCCAAATTCCGCTTCCGGCTCCGGCTACCCTGGCTCTGTTAAAGGGAGCGCCTATAGTGGGCAGCAATCTGGATATGGAGTTAGTGACGCCAACCGGGGCGGTCCTTCTTTCTTCGCTGGCCGAGACGTTTGGCCCTATCCCGGCAATGACCTTGACCTCGGTGGGCTATGGGGCCGGAGGGCGCGATTTGCCCATCCCCAATGTGCTGCGGTTGTTGTTAGGCAATCAACCGGCGCCGGCAGAGGGCAGTGTTGAGACATTGGCGCTGCTGGAAACAAACATTGACGATTTGAACCCGGAGATTTACGATTATGTGATGGGGCGATTGTTCAAATCCGGGGCGTTGGATGTCCTTTTGACGCCGATTCAGATGAAGAAGAATCGACCGGCCACACAACTATCTGTGCTTTGTCGACCGGCGGATGTTGACAAACTAACCGCCATTTTATTTGCAGAAACAAGCACCCTGGGCGTGCGCCGGCAAATGGTGCAGCGGCATTGTCTGGCCCGGTCGATTCATCAGGTCGAGACGCCTTACGGCTCTGTACGGGTCAAGGTTGCTCGTTGGGGACAGGATCAAATCAAAGCCGCCCCTGAGCATGAAGATTGCCGTCAACTTGACGAGTCGAGCGGCATCCCCTTGCGTGAAGTTTATCGCGCCGCCGAGCAGTCTGCCGGTGAATTATTGAAAGATTTGTAAAAGATAACAAAATATTGAAAACAAAAGGTATCTCATGTATATCGGTTTCTTAAACCCCCAGGGTAACTTTGACGCTCACGATAACTACTGGACAGAACATCCCGATTTTGGCGGGCAACTGGTCTATGTTAAAGAAGTGGCTCTGGCAATGGCCGCTCAGGGCTGCCGGGTCGATATTATTACCCGCCAAATTGTTGACGACAACTGGCCGGAATTTGCCGCTCCGCTGGATAGCTACCCCGGCTGTGATAATGTGCGGATTGTTCGTATCCCCTGCGGGCCTGAAAAATTCTTGGCTAAGGAAGACCTCTGGCCCTACCTGGGTACGGATTGGGTGTCGGGGATTATTAACTTTTACGAGACTGAAGGCGGGCCGCCAAACTTCTTCACTGCCCACTATGGCGACGGCGGATTAGTTGGGGCTGTTTTGAAGGAAAAAACCGGCGTCCCCTTTACTTTTACCGGTCATTCGCTGGGGGCGCAAAAGATGGACAAACTCCACGTTACTTTGGATAACCTGGCCGAAATAGACCGGCGCTTCAACTTTAAAGAGCGCCTTGTTGCCGAGCGATTGGCGATGAACCACGCCGCCCGGATTATTACCAGCACGCAGCAGGAGCGAGTCGAACAATACACCCACCGGGCCTATCTTGGGGCAATTGACCCCGCCGGGGACGACCGGGACCGTTTTGCCGTTATTCCTCCCGGCGTAAACCGGCGTGTATTTTCGCCGGAGCCGGGCGAGGCTGACCCGGTAGTTGGAGCCAGGCTTGAGGCTGCTCTGGCCCGTGATTTGCCCGCAGAACGCCGGACATTGCCGATGGTTCTTTGTTCCAGCCGCCTTGATCAAAAGAAAAATCATGTAGGTCTGGTTCAGGCGTTTGTGCAGAACGGCAGTTTACAGGATGTCGCCAATTTGGCTATTGTCGTGCGTGGGTTGGACAATCCGCTGCAACAGCGCCATCAGCTTAAAAACGAGGAACGAGCGATTCTGGATGAAATCGCGCGTTTGCTGGATGAGTATAGCTTGTGGCACACCATCACGTCATTTCCGCTTAATAATCAGGCCGAACTGGCTGCTGCTTATCGGCTGGCAGCCGGGCGTCGCTCTGTTTTTGCGCTGACCGCCGCTTACGAACCTTTTGGCCTGGCCCCGTTAGAGGCAATGAGTTGCGGCCTGCCCGCAGTAGTGACCCGCAACGGCGGCCCCAGTGAGAGCTTGTTTGATAGTCAAACCGGGACCAAATACGGCGTTTTGGTAAACCCTGCCGACCCGGCGGATATCGCTGCCGGTTTGCTGGATGCGCTTTCTACAGAAGAGTCCTGGCGGTATTATCAGCGGGCAGGCGTTGACCGGGTTATCAGCCGTTATACCTGGGACAAAACGGCTGAAGCGTATCTGGCTACAATTGAACAAGCTCTGGCTGCTCAACCTGCCGGCTTGGATAGAAACTCTTTGCCCATTCCTACCTACTTTAGCCAACCCAATGCGACAAATCAAATTGATTTGTCTGAACTGGCTCAACTCTATTTTGTAGAGAACTCATAAAAGAACAACTTCTTGCATCAAGGAGTCAAAAAGCGCGCTTTTTGACTCCTTTTTCGGAACTACTCAATAATCCGGGATAAAGACCGCAGAGGTTTTTAAAACCTCTGCGGTCTGCGTAGAGTTACCCCAAGTTGTTGAGAAGATACCTTTTTTGGCTATAAATCCAAAGGGATAAGATACGTGACCACAACCAACCAGGACATAGATTTATTAGCCATTGGAGAGACTCTGATTGATTTCATCTCGACCGAGCCAGTAGAGGATTTACGCGAGGCGACTACATTTCGTCGCTATCAGGGTGGCTCGCCGGCCAATATTGCGGTTAACGTGTCCAAATTAGGGGGAAGTTCGGCCATTATCTCCAAAACGGGGATTGGCGCTTTTGGGCAATTTCTTAAGGCGGAGTTGCAGTATCACGGCGTTAAAACCAATTACATGGTAATGGACTGCCGGGTTCACACCAGTTTTGTCTTTGTTTGTCAAACCAGCGACACCCCGGATTTTGAAGCCTACCGCAATGGCGATTACAAGTTAACCCCTGAGGAAGTGTCTACAGAGGCTATTGCCAGGGCCAGGGTAGTGCATGCTTCTACATGGCCGCTCTCGCGTGAGCCAAGCCGTTCAGCCGTGAGCAAGCTTTTTACGCTGGCCCATGAGCAGGGCAAAATTGTTTCGCTAGACCCAAACTATAGCCCCAGAATTTGGCCCGACTACCAGGAGGCCCAGGCAGTTATGCGCGATATATATCGCTACGTGACCATTACCAAAGCCTCGCTAGATGACGCGCATCGCTTTTTTGGCCCGGGGCATGCGCCGGAGGCGTATATTGAGATGCTGCATGAGCTAGGGCCGCAAACAGTTGTTTTTACAATGGGAAAAGAGGGGTCTCTCATTTCTCAGGGCGGCAATTTGCTGGGCCATTTACCGGCCAGACCAATTGAGGTGGTGGATGTTACCGGCGCCGGAGACTCTTTTTGGGCCGGATTTTTGATGGCTATGCTGGATGGGCATCCCCCGGAACGTTGTCTTCTTTTTGCCCGCGAGATTGTGGAGATGAAATTAACTACCGTAGGGTCTCTGTCCGCCGCTCTTGACCGGAACGAGATTTACGATGGTTTGCCGGAGATTTCAAAGGCTTTCAATTCTGTTTGATGGTTGGCCTGCACTGAATGGAGAAAAAAGGAGCGCGACCTTTGTATGGGGCGCACTCTTTTTTAACAAAGCGCGTTTAGCTTGGCGCTACACCCTCAAGGTGAAGTTTTTGCCGCAGAAAGTTTGCCAATCGTCCAAGAGAACTTGATGGATTTTGCTGTATCAATTCTTCAATGATTTTCTCATCCGGTATTTTCCCCATTGCATGTTGTTCTTCCTCTAAAGTCGCTCGACGCGAGACCAGCCACAGGTAAAGGTCGGCTTCTGTATGTTTTGGAAACATTTCCAACAAACTATGGTTACGAATAAGATTTACCAGAGGCATGTAAACATTGTCGAACCAACTGCCCGCGGCCTCTTGGTAAGAAATTTCGCTACCAGATTCGGTCTCTTTGAGATATTTGTGAACATTGATGTGACTCTGGGTTAACTGGTAGCATCCGGCTTCTGTAAATTTGATGTTGTGCTTGGGCCTGATTTCATCGAGTTGAGTTTCCGCCAAAAATTTAGCCCGTTCTACTTTTAGGGGCATGCTGTTTAAATCCATATTGCTTCTAAAGAGGCCCATTAACCGGGCAAAGGGGTTTGTGGCCCTTTCTCGCTTTAGAGTTTCAATCAGGTCTTCGGTGGGAACGTAGCCCAGCGCCTTTATCTCCTTTTCAAAGGCGGCCCGGTGTAAAAGCAGCCAGGCGTACAGGTCGGCCTCAGTACGCCCTGGAAAACCCTTAAGAATCTCACTTTGGCGGATACGTTCAATGATAGGCATATAAACGTTGTCGTACCAACTGGCTACCGCATCTTCATAGGGGATTTCGGTGTGATGTTCTGTTTCTTTTAGGTATTTATGAAAAGCAATGTGCTCTTGAACCAAACGATAACGACCCGGCTCTGTAAATATAAGCTCTTGTTCCGGCTTGATTTTATCCAGATGGGTTTGCTCAAAAAATTCAGATCGCCCCATTTTTAAGAGAATGTCGTCTAAATCATCATCTTTGTCGATGGCTACCGGGGTTTTATACGCTATCACGTAAGCCTCAATGGTTTCAGCCTTGTGTGTTCTGGCGACGGAAACCCGGTGGTTGCCGTCTCGCACAAAGTAAACATCGCCCACCTGGAATACTTCAATGGGCGGGTATCCCCGGTCGTGAATCACAGCATCGACTCGCCGCCAGCGTTCTGAGCTTTGATCCCGTTTGGGTAAAAAAGAGCGAGTAAAGTCTCTATAGCGACCAACGCTGCCAACAATTTTATCTAAATCTATCTCTTGCAGACCTTTGTAAGCCGAGTCTTGCAGTCTTAAATTTTGCTTGACTTCCTCAAACGAGAGTAGATCATTGGGGCGACCGGTGAAGAAATTAAGCCATTCCTCAATGAAGGCTTGCTGTCTGGCGCTATTAAATTCTTGGGCTGAGGTTGCGGTTAGCGTACTCATACTAAACCTGCCTTAAAAGATAAAAGGGCAATTTAGAAAATCACCCTTGAGTGTTTTCCGAGCAAAAAATGCACCGGACCTGATAACTTGTAAAAGGATTTTAGATTGTGAGATGATTCGGTAATTGTGTGGAGCGTTTTATTCAACCGGACCAAAGACGATGGACGAACGACAAAACTCTAAGTCTATCGTTGTTTCATTCGTCCGCCGTCGTTCGTCATTCATCCTTTTTTTTGGCTACGTTGAATTACCAAATCATTTTACTATTTGTTAAATCGATGGAAACGACTCACTGCCCGGCTTGGTACTGCGCCGAGGCAACATTGACGTTTCCCAGGGATAAACAATATAACGGTCTGTAATTGCTCCGTAGTAATCGGGACCGGCGTCATTAAACAGATTTGATTTCATCCGATAGTGTAATACGGCTGTTTCGCAATCGCAGCCGGCTACGGCCAGACGACCCTGCACCATCATAATGGCCCGGCCATTGGCCCAGATGTCATCCACAACTAATATACGCCGGCCGGTTAGCAGTGTGTCCTGCGGAAACTGTATAAAAGTAGGCCAGGCCAGTTTTTCGTCTACTTCATCAGGAAAATAAACCGAGGCGGTTAAGACATGGGTAATGCCCATCGTCTCGCTTAGAATCCCGCCGGGAACCAGGCCGCCTTTGGTAATCATCAACAAACCATCAAATTCACCCCTAAATTGGGGAATGAGATGGTCAATCAGTTTGTCGACATCTTCCCAACTTAAAATCTCGCGTTTAATATCTTCTTCAGAAGGCGGACCTTCTGGCGGTGGAAACGATTGAAACATTAGCGCACTCTGCTTTATTTACGGATTTAATTGAAACTAATATGGCTCTTTGGGGGTTTCCGGACCGCTCGGCTTGGATTGCCAAATCCAAGCCATATTTAGTGGCATAGCTTGGTCATTGCTACAAGATACGGGGATTTGTCAATCCCCTCCGAGCGATGGTCCGGAAACTCTGAAAGAAC
>JAJRVO010000599.1 GCA_024277275.1 Chloroflexota bacterium | reverse complement strand
TCAGGCCGTGGCGGCTGTCATCATTCCCGCCGATTACAGCCACCGCCTGGCAAACCCGGTTGACGGCCCTCCCGAAGTCGCCTTTATTTTGGACGGCTCCGACCCAATCTCGGCCCGCGAGGCCCTCAACTCCGTTTACGGGGCAGTTGAGCATAGCAACCAAAAATTAGCCATCGAGTGGAACGGCGGCCACGAAACTGATTTCTCCCTGGTGCAGCCCCGGTTGCGGGTTCGCTACAACGAGGAGATGAAAAAGTCAATTTATACCGTGCCGTCAGAGTTGGGGTTGATGCTTTTTGCCGTGGCGCTGATGATTGCCGGTATCGGTATTGCCCGCGAGCGCGAGTTGGGTACGTTGGAGCAGTTGATGGTCACGCCCGTCAGACGCATTGAGTTGATTATCGCCAAATCGGCGCCGGCGGTACTGCTGGCTTTTATAGTTTTTCTTAGCATGTTAGCCGTCGCCATTTTGGCCTTTGGCGTGCCAATGCGCGGCTCGTGGGGGTTGCTGCTGTCCATTTCATTCTTTTTTATTCTGGTTGAACTGGGCTTTGGTCTGATGATCTCGGCTTATGCCAAAAACCAAACACAGGGCTTGATGCTGGCTTTTACCTGGGTTATGATTGAGTTTTTCTTCTCCGGCTACGGCGTACCTGTGGAGAACATGCCGGATATCTTGCAACAGGCAGCCCCCATTTTTCCAATCTATCACTACATGATTATTTTTCGGGCCATCTTGTTAAAAGGCGTCGGCCTGGACGCCTTTTGGCCTCACATACTGGCTGCTTTTGGGATTGGGGTGGTAGTAACGACGCTTGCCGTTTGGTTCCTGGGCCGGCAGCAGTGGGAATGATAAAGAAGAAGGAGATATTATGATTGCTTCGATTAAGTTTGCTGTATTACTCTGCTCAACTTTGCTTACATTGTGCTTTTTTGGGCAAAATCGGTTAGAAAGGATATAAGGTCAATGAAGCCACAATACTCAAGCGAACCCACGGACAAGGAAAAATTCACGAAAGAAAACGATCAACTCTACACTAACTTTGCAGCGGTTTACGATGTGGTTGTGAAGGTTCTGCCTACCTGGAAACAGTGGATTTGCAGAGCGGTTCCGCATATTAAAGGACCACGGGTATTGGAAGTCTCGTTTGGGACAGGCTATCTGTTAACCCGGTATGCAGACAAGTTTGAAACCTATGGGATTGATTACAATGAGAAGATGGTGGCAATCGCCGGTAATAACCTGAAGAGGAAAGGAATGTGCGCCAATCTACGGCAAGGGAATGTGGAAGCGTTGCCATACGAAGATGAATTTTTTGATACGGTGGTGAACACAATGGCCTTCACGGGATATCCGGATGGAAAAAAAGCGATGGGAGAGATACATCGAGCGCTAAAGCCGGGCGGCAGGTTAGTGATGGTTGATGTGAACTATCCATTGGATGGGAATCGGTTAGGGACGATGAACGCAAGGATGTGGGGCGCATTGGGGGATGTTTTGCGTGATATGAATGGATTATTTCAGGCGTTCGGATTTGAATACACGGATGAGCAGGTGGGTGGATTTGGGAGTATACATTTATACATTGCTCAAAAGTTGTAATCTTGTTAAGTCTATTGGATATGGGACCAAAGAGTTCTGGGGACCTTTCACCGCCGCCGCTGAGAAGTTAGAAAAAACAAAATAGCGTCTGGGTATTGACATTTTGAGCAACAAATGTTATAATGAGTGTGCGCTCACTCAAATGAGTAATCATTCACTCAAGCATTGAGGTTGGCTCAAAATGTCAAATGAACCCCTGGATTTCAAAGAACAAATGGCCGAAGCCCGGCGTACCCAAATTTTAATGGGGGCGGCGCAAGTCTTTGCAGAAAAAGGCTTTCATAAAGCTAAGACCAAAGAGATTGCCAAAGCCGCCGGTGTGTCCGAAGGCACCATTTACAACTACTTTGATAACAAGCGTGAGCTATTACTGGCCCTGATTGATCTGATTGCCGTACAGTCGTTCAAAGATATCATGGTCGATGATCCACCGGAGGACCCAAGAGAGTTCTTTACGGGTATCTTCCATAATCGATTCCAGCTTTTACAAGAGCGTGGCCATCATATGCTCCCTCTTTTCGCCGAGATGTTCACCGACGCCGACTTGCGTGAGGCGCTCTATCAACAAATTATTATCCCAATGGCCAGTTATGTGGAAAGATATGTCCAGACCCACATCGACTCTGGCTGCTTTCGCCAGATTGATCCCGTCATTGTCCCTCGTACCCTGATCGCCGCAATGTTTGTGAACGCCGGTTTCAAACTCTCTAACCTGGACCCCAGGTACGAAGACATCTCTCCCGACTCGATGATTGAGCAGCTTATTTCTCTCTTTTTGGACGGCCTGCTTATCAATGAACAATGAACAATGAACAATGAACAAAAATGCTCATTGCTCATTGCTCATTGCTCATTGGTAATTGGTATTGAAAATGTTTCGCAGAACCCTAAGCCTGATCCGCAAAGAACTAACCCACATTGTCCGCGACCCGCGCACGCTGACGATCATGATTGTCATCCCTCTGGTGATGCTGATCGTACTGGGTTACGCCGCCACCACCGATATTGAACATCTGCGCACCGCCGTCTACGATGGCGACAAAACCTCCCAGAGCCGCGACCTGATTGAAGCCTATGCCGCCTCTAACTACTTTGACATTGTGCAGTATGTCGAAAAAGAAGACGATCTGGCCTATCTGATTGATCACGATGATGTGCGCAGCGCGCTGGTTATTCCAGCCGGTTACGGTCGCAAAATGGCGGCCAATGAGCGCGCCGACGTGGCCTTTATCATCGACGGCTCCGACCCGGCGGTAGCCAGTACCGTCTTTGCCGCCTCACAACTGGTGGGGCAGGCCGTCTCGTTTGAAACGATTGAACAACAATTTGGCGGCTCGGTTGGTCGCCTGCCGGGTGTGGATGTCAGGCCCCGCGTCTGGTACAACCCCAATCTGGAAAGCTCTCACTTCATGATTCCCGGCTTAATTGTAATTATACTCTTTCTCTTTACCACGCTCTTTACCTCAACCTCCATTGTTCGGGAGCGCGAGTTGGGAACCATCGAGCAATTAATTGTGACTCCCATCCGGCCTATTGAACTGGTGGTAGCCAAAGTTTTGCCTTACGTTCTCATCTCTTTCTTTGTCATTGTCGAGGTTTTGGTTGTGGGGATGCTGGTCTTTGGCGTGCCGATTAACGGCAGTCTCCCTTTGCTGCTGGGCCTGTGTAGCCTGTTTCTGGTGACGGCCCTGGGAATTGGTATCTTCATTTCCAGTGTGGCCAATACTCAACTGGAAGCGTTTTTAATGACCTTTGCCACCATATTTCCAACCATCTTCCTGAGTGGTTTCTACTTTCCCATCGAGGCCATGCCCGGCTGGTTGCAGGTTGCCAGTTATGTCATCCCGGCTCGCTATGGCCTGGTCATTGTACGCGGCATTATCCTGAAGGGCGTAGGGCTGGAGATTCTAAAGGAGCAAGTGATGGCTATCCTTATCTTTGCCGCAATCGTTGTCACCCTGGCTTCAACCCGATTCAACAAGAAGTTATAGTAAGAGCTTAACCGTTAACGACGGGTATAAACGATGTTATTCAGAATTTTATATTTAGTCTACAAAGAAGTTATCCATATTTCGCGCGACCCACGGACATTGTTCATCATGATTATACAACCGCTGGTGATGTTGGTTTTCCTTGGCTATACGGCCACCACCGATATTGAGCACTTGCGTACTGCGGTTTATGATGGCGACAAAAGTTCCCAGAGCCGCGCCCTAATTGAAGCTTACCGGGCCTCCAACTATTTTGACATCGTAAAATACGTGGTCAAGGAAGATGATGTGGCTTATTTGATCGATCACGGCGACGTGCGTAGCGCGCTGGTTATTCCGGCCGGTTACGGCCGGCAAATGGCGGCCCAAGAACAGGCTGATGTGGCCTTTTTAATCGACGGCTCAGACCCAACCGTGGCCAATACCGTCTTTGCCGCTTCGCAAAGCGTGGGGCAGGCCGTCACCATCAAGCTCATCGAGCAACGACTTGGCCGGTCGGTCGACACGCTGCCGGGCGTGGACGTCAGGCCCCGGGTTTGGTACAACCCCAACCTGGAGAGTTCTTATTTCATGATCCCAGGTATGATGGTGCTCGTTCTCTTTGTTTTTACCACCCTTTTTACATCAACCTCTATCGTCCGCGAGCGAGAGATGGGGACTATTGAGCAGTTAATTGTGACCCCTATCCGGCCCATCGAACTGGTGGTGGCCAAGGTTCTGCCTTATGTGCTGGTTTCCTTTGTGGTTGTCATCGAGGTTCTGGTGGCCGGGGTGGCGCTCTTTGGCGTGCCTATTAACGGCAGTGTGCCGCTGCTACTGGGCTTATCCGGTATGTTCTTGATTACGGCTTTGGGCATAGGTATCTTCATCTCTTCTGTTGCTTCCACGCAGCATGAGGCGCTTTTAATGACCTTTGCCACCACGCTGCCTACCGTCTATTTGAGCGGTTTCCTCTTTCCCATCGAGGCCATGCCGCGCTGGTTGCAGTTGATTACCTATCTTATCCCGGCCCGCTACGCGCTGGTTATTATGCGCGGCATTATCTTAAAGGGCGTGGGGCTTGAGATTCTGATTGAACAGGTTGTGGCCGTGCTTATCTTTAGTACGGTCATCGTGGCCCTGGCCGCAACTCGCTTCAGGAAAAAGCTGGAGTGAGCGATTGGACCCCAGGCCAATAGGACCTGACGGTCTTTACCGTCAAGGCCTTGCTTTGGCAACGACGGTTGATCTGACTGTGATATCAATATTTGTACCTTAAAAAATTTATAATTAGATCCAATTGCCCTGACCAATTAGTAGAATCTCTTGACAATAATCTGGTGGTAGTTTACAATCAAACTACTAGTAAGTAGTCGAACTACTAACAAGCAGTTAAACTACTAATAAATAATCGAACTACTAATTTGGAGGGTTTTATGGATCTATTAACAGACTTTATGGCTGCCGGCTTCACGGAGTACGAAGCCAAAGTGTATCTGGCCTTACTGCGCGAGAACCCGGCTACCGGCTATCAGCTTGGCAAGTCGGCCGGTATACCGCGTTCAATGGTTTACGAAGCGCTGGGTCGATTGCACGTCCGGGGAGCAATCCTTAAATCCAATGAACAAAAAACCACCCTCTACCGTCCCCTCCCCCCTGATGTGTTGCTCAACCGCTACGAGCAAGAGCGCCACCGTCTGATACAGAACTTGCGAGATAACCTGCGTGCCCTTTACACCGCCCCCGACGAGGATCGCATTTGGTCCATCAGCGGGCGCGGGTCGGTCCTCTCCTACGTGGCCCAGATGATCCAGGAGGCGCAAGTCGAAATATTGCTGGTGCTGGCAGACCCGGAACTCGACTCGCTCCGGGCCGAAATTATGGCGGCCTGCGACAGGGACATATCAGTCAGTACCTTGCTGACCGGTCAGGGAGAACTGAACTGCGGCCGGGTGACACGCCATCCACCGTTGGAAAGTAAGCTGCAAGAACTGGTCGACATTTTGGTTGTGGTGGTCGATAACCACCAGGCGCTCATTGCCAGCACAGAGCCGGAAGTGACCGCTACCATTACCAATAACCGCCACCTGGTTTTGATTGCCCGACAGTTTGTGTGGATGGAGCTTTTCACGCAGCGCATTTACGCTCAACTTGGAGCCGAACTACTGAGCCAACTGGACGTCGAAGATCGACGGATTTTTGAGAGTTTCTCACGTATGGCCAAGAAGGGAGCAGAATAACATGACTGCATCACTGTTAGAAACGTTCTTGGCTGCTACAATCACAATGTTGGCGACGGGGCTGGGTGGCGTACCCTTTATATTTGTCCGTAAATTCCCGGAGCTTTGGGCGCGTCTGGGCTGGGCTATGGCCGGTGGAATGATGCTGGCTGCCTCGGTCTTCAACCTGATTATTCCGGGGGTGGCCGATGGCGGCATCACCAGTGTGGCTATTGGCATCCTGGCGGGCGTCTTGCTGTTTGGCCTGGCCTCAAAGTTGCTGGACAGTCACGATTTTGAAGTTGGCGGGCTATCGGGCGCCGGGGCAAAGCGAACCATTCTGATCTTGGGGACACTGTTCATCCATAGCTTTCCGGAGGGACTGGCCGTTGGTGTGGCCTACGGTTCCGGCGAGGTTGGCCTGGGGTTGTTGATGGCCGTAGCTATCTCCATTCACAACATCCCCGAAGGCGTGGCGGTGTCACTGCCGCTTCGGGCCGAAGGGGTCAGCGGTTGGAAGTGCGTGTGGTGGTCTATCTTCTCCAGCTTGCCACAGCCGCTGGCCGCGGTGCCGGCTTACCTGGCCGTGGTGGCCTTTAGACCCATTTTGCCTTTTGCTTTTGGACTGGCCGCCGGAGCGATGATCTTTCTGGTCATGAGCGAGATGATCCCTGAGAGTCGGGCCAATGAGCAGCAACGCATTTCAAGCGCCACGGCCGGAATGGCC
>JAJRVO010000598.1 GCA_024277275.1 Chloroflexota bacterium | reverse complement strand
TTTAGCAGCCAAGGCAATCACGATCCGGGTCAGCAAATGGAGAATTAAGGCTGAGTAAATTTCAATCATTATCCCATTCTTGGTACGGGCAACGATATTGTCTAAATTCAGGACGTGTTTGAGTACATTGAAAAATATTTCAATATCGAAACGAAGAGCATACTCATCCAAGGTGGTGACACAGGTTGGGGCATCACTGATAATGTACCAGGGGTCTTCCTCATCTTCTGGGTGGGCCAGAGCAATGTGAACCGGGCCAATATTTTCGCCCAGAATATGAACATCATGATAAAAGTGGGCGTGGCCTTTGGGCGGACAGAGTTTGGCAAAGTTAGCGGCACTGCGGTCTGGTAAACGCACTTTGCTACTCGACTTGGCTCGAATACGATACCCCCACTTGTTCTTGCGACAGAATTTGACCAGTTGAGCGTGAACAAAACCCCGGTCGGCCAACAAAACCACCGGCCGACCTTTGGGCAAAATCAATAGAGCTTGTTTCAACACTATTTTGTAGTCCTGGTAGCTGACCGAAGTACTGTTATGTTTCATCACCCGCCAGCTAACCGGGATGCTTCGGCCTCGATAAATGAGGGCCAAACGGATCAGAATATATCCGTTTTTCAGGTCAGAAACATCCAAGGCCAGATAGAGGGTCTTAGCCAATGACCACTCGCTCAAAGCCGCTTTTAACAAGGGAAAATAGAACTTGACTGGCTTGACCCGGGGGTTATACAACCAGCCTTGAAAACGACGTTGATGACTGCTGGCATATTGGGCTTCGCTAATGACCACCTCACCCCATTTGTTGAAATTCACTGTTTCGGTCAAGCACAACCCGACCACTGCCCAGGCCAAACCCATCAACCGACGAACATCTCCAAAAATGGAGCGGGGGATGTGTTCACAGAAAGCGGACAGTAGCGTCCCGTACAATTCCAGACTATCTGTCATTTTTTCTCCAATTTCCTTATCGTATTGGAGAAAGTATCCTATTTGCTATTATTTTTGGCAATATTGCTCCAAACCTAATGTTAAATTTTTCAGCATCAGCCCAGGTGGTCAAGCGACGGGTCAAGGGTCGGGTCGTGGAAGTCACTCAGCGGGTCGTGTTTGGCTCTGCCGAGGCCATCGCCGCTGTCTTGAGCAGTGCCGGACACAAGATCAACACCGCCTTCATTGAGCGGCTCAACCTGACCCTGCGTGCTCACATCCCGGCTCTGGGTCGTAAGGTCTTGAGCTTCGCTAAAACCACAGTCGGCCTGACCCAGCAAGTTAGCTTGACCCGGACCTACTACAACTTCTGTCTGCTCCACCTTTCCCTCCGTCTCCAGCTCCCTGAACCGCTTCCCACTAAGGGCAATGGTTCCCCCAAACTCTGGCAGTCCGGAACCCCGGCCATGGCGGCCGGTATTACTGACCACGCTTGGACAATGCAGGAACTCTTGCTTTTCAGGGTCCCCCCTTGGTCACAGGAGGTGACCGGCTAGCTTTTTCCAGGGGCATAGCCGACCCCAATCCAACCAGGTTGTGCCCCCGATGAGAGGTTTTTAAGGGGTATCCAACGCCTGACAGTATGCCCCTTGCAAGGTCAGGCTGGGATACCCATAGGCGAAGTGTTGTCTGACACTCCGCCATTATTTATCCGCAGTGTTAAGGTACACGACCGCTTCTAAGTAACGCTCCCAATCTTTACACAATCTTTAAGAAACTATCATCTTAGCTTTACAAAAAACATGTATACTTGATATGTGGTTCAAATGAGGCGAAATGCAGGCGATACAAACGCTTTAACTGAAATGAAACCACCCTGTATCAATTAAGTGTTACGCAGTTGGGGGTCAACCCTCCCTAAATCCCTCCCACAGGGAGGGACTTGGTCTGGTTCTCCCTCCGCTGGGGGGAGTTAGAGGGGGGCAAGCCCGTCAACTGCGTAAGTCATATTAAAAACAAACCAGGAAAAGGAAAAAATGAAGCAATTAAATTTCTCCCGAAGAAACTTTCTGCGCCGGTCAGTCTGGGGCGCGGCGGTCTTGGCGACCGGCGGCTTAAGCGGACTATTGAGCGCCTGTGCCTCCAATCCCGCGGCAACCGATGTGGTAGACGCTACCGCCACAACCTCTCCAGGCGCAACTATCTTGCCGACAGCAACGTTTGCCCCCTCCAACGCGCCTGTAGACGTAGAATTTGCCCTTAAAGCCGCGCCGGGTAAGGCGGCTATCTTCCCCGGTAAAGAGAGCGCGGTCTGGAGCTACCGGGGCGAAGTATTAAACGGCGATCCCAACAGCCTGATTACCATCCCGGATTCTTACCTCGGCCCCATCTTTCGGGTGAAAAAAGGGCAGAAAATTCGCATCAACTACAGCAACGAAATCCCGCAGCCCTCCATCGTTCACTGGCACGGCTTGCACGTGCCCGACGTGATGGACGGGCATCCTCGCTTTGCCGTTGACCCCGGTCAGAGCTATACCTATGAATTTGAAATCGCCAACCGCGCCGGGATGTACTGGTACCACCCCCACCCGCACGGGCAAACCGGGCCGCAAGTGTACAACGGAATGGCCGGGCTGTTCCTGGTTTCGGACGAGGAGGAGGAAGCCGCCGGACTCCCTGCCGGCGAGTACGACATCCCGCTGGCGCTGCAAGACCGGGTGATTGACGGCAACAACCAGCTTGTGTACCTGCCCAACGGTATGATGGACCGGATGATGGGCTTTTTGGGCAATCGCCTGCTGGTCAACGGCAAACCCGATTACGAATTATCGGTAGAGAATCGGGCTTACCGGCTGCGCTTTCTCAACGGCTCCAACTCTCGTATTTATAAGCTGGGTTGGCAAGACGGCACGCCGCTGACTGTCATCGCCACAGATGGCGGTTTGCTGGAAAAGCCGGTGCAGCGCAATTACGTGGTCATCAGCCCCGGCGAGCGGGTGGAGTTGTGGGTAGATTTTAGCCAATGGCCCCTGGGGAGCGAACTGCGCTTGCAGAGCCTTCCCTTTGCGGGCGCTTCGCCAATGGGAATGATGGGCGGTGGCGCGTCTGTGCCCAACGGCGCGGAATTTACCACGCTGCGGGTTCGCATTGAGCGCGAAGCCCGCGAAAATCCCTCTTTGCCGGAACGTCTCTCCACGATTGTACGCTACCAACCGGCTGAAGCGATCAATGCCGGCAATCCCCGCACCTTCACTCTGGGGATGCAGCGAATGACCTGGACGCTCAATGGGCGCACTTTTGAGATGACGGGCGTTGCCAATGATGAAATCGTCAAGCTGAACACCCTGGAAATGTGGGAATTTGTCAATCCGGGGGGTGGCGGCGGAAGGGGTATGATGGGCGGCGGGATGGCAATGGTTCATCCTATGCATGTCCACGATTTGCAATTTCAGGTAGTGGAACGCCAGATACAGTCCGGCTTCCGCCAGGCCTGGGAAACGGTAAGCGGCGGCTATGTGGATGAAGGCTGGAAAGACGTGGTGTTGCTGATGCCCGGTGAGCGTGTTAAAGTGGCGCTCAAATTTGAAGACTTCACCGGGCTGTACCTGTACCACTGTCACAATCTGGAACACGAAGACCAGGGCTTGATGCGCAACTATCGCGTTGAGGCGTAGTGATGTATACAAGTGTCGAGGCGTCGTTGTTTTTGGGCGATGTATCTCAATGAGGGTAACTGTTCAGCCCCCTCTAAAATAGAACGTAGATGACGCTGATACACGCTGAGTTCCGCTGATTTTTTAATGAATCAGCGGAACTTCTCAATAATCCGGGGTGGAGTGCAGATTGCAATCTGCATTCCTTCATTTCCCCCAAGTTATTGAGAAGACACGAATCAGCGTGTATCTGTTTTTGTCAAATCTGCGAATATCAGCGTTCTATTGCCGGGGGGTGAATACTTACAAATTTCTTACTGAAGTTGTTATCTCAACCCGATGGCGACAGCCCCTTACGCGCAAACGCCAGAAAGGCCAGCGTTGCCGGCGAGAGGCGGGCATCCTTGCGCGAGATGGCGTGGAGTTGGCGCGAGTGGTTAAACCCCGGTGTCCGCAATACAGTCAATACCCCCTGCCCCAATTCCAAATCAATGGCATAACGAGAGACAAAAGACAGTCCCATCCCCGCCGCCACCACG
>JAJRVO010000597.1 GCA_024277275.1 Chloroflexota bacterium | reverse complement strand
GGCGGTGGCGGCTGCCCGAACTGCTTCTAAAATTGGGAGTGTTTCAAGTAGGGCAAAACCCCGTGCCGGATCATCTTTAGCCAGGTTGGCGGCGTCCCACCGAATGGCTAACATAGGGCCAAGCCAGGGCCAATCGCGGCGGGCGCGTTCAATGGCCTGGGCGGTGCGTCGAGCCTGAGTTGAGGGCGTGTCCGTTTTCCAGGGGGATTTTGGGCCGCTCCAGTTGGCGGGAAGGGCGTTCCAACCAAAGGCGGTAGCCCAGATTGGCGCGCCGGCATCGCCGTGTTTGAGCATAACCTGGCGCAGTAATTCAAGGCGGCTAAAATTTAGCGTACCGGCGCGGGCCGGGTCGGACGGCTCTGATTTGATGCCGTAGGGTTGTCCGGCCACAATATCAAACCATTGATTGGCTTTGGCTTGATAAAGCTGGTCCAGATATTCCATTTCGTTGAGGTTGAGCGGGCCGTTTTCCAGCGTGGGAGCCAACGCAGCTGCAAGAATGATCGCCTCCGGGTCGGCGGCGCGGATGTTTAGGGCCGCTTCTTGCAGCAGGTTGGCGTAGGCCGCTGGGGCAACAAAAGCGTTGCCCCAGTTGGCGCTGAGGTTTGGCTCGTGCCAGATTTGGTAGTGGTTGATGCGGTTGCCGTAGCGGGCCGCGAAGACGCGGGCGAAGTTGCCAAAATTGTTAAGTTGAACAGGCGGCGTGGTAGAGGGCGTGTCGGGCGGTCTGGCCCAAGTTGGGGCGGTGTGCAGAACGGCGATGGGCTTTAGTGGCCGGAGTTGGGTTCTCCCTGTTTTTGCTTTATTTTAGCGGGCGATTGCCGCAAAAATGCGGTCTATCTGCTCCCAATCGAATTGGCCGGGAGCGGTTTCGATCTCGGCCCAACGAATTGGCTGGCGCACCCAGGTTAGACCATTCGCTCGCAGCGTAGCCAAAGTGTCGGCTAAAGCGTTGTTGTTGTATTGGGTAAGATCAATGGTGACGCCGTAGCCCTTGTCGGCGGCAAGAAGACCGGCCGGCAATTGAGGAATGCTGTGGGAAAGTTGGAGGGCAAAATAGCCGGTTGCCACTGATGTAAGAATAAAAATAATTAAAAAAAGCAGATTACGTTTCATTCTTATTTAGTAGAGTGAGTTGTCAACTCTCTCTTATGAGATGTTCAAGGTTAGGAACGAGAATTAAATAACTTACCCAATTCGCTTGAAGATTAGAGATTGGAGATCAGGAGATTGGGAGATTATTGGCCTGTAATCTCTAATCTCTTGATCTCCAATCTCCCAAACGGGTAGGTTATTTAAGCGCCATTCCTTGGGTAAACCACCACTTATTAACGAAAAGCCGACATGCTAATTGTGGCAACCCTTTTTAGTAGAAAATTTCAGAAAGTACAATTTGACAACAACACGAAGTAGTGTTACTATAAAGATGTGTTAGATGAATGTTGCTTTGTTTAAATTTTTATGCAATACACAAATTAGTGCGATTTAACAAAAAAGTACATCGATGGAAGATACAACAACAAAATTGAGTTAAATTTAAGGGCAAAACTGATTGTCAGCAGTGAACAAACGTGCTACAATAAACGAAACGATGTGAATACATTAGAAGGGATTTAAAGATGCCTTTATCGCCTGAACGTAATATTTACATTTCTACACCTGGAAATATAGTTGCTGTAACCAAGAAGCGGCCCCTGGAAAAAGTTGATCTCAATTTTAACGGTGAATCAACTCAACATTCAACTCATTCTTTACATACCTATGTCGCTGCAATTAATCCTCCATTAGCTAGAAAACTTGTGGAAACCTATGTGCCGTTTGGTGAAAATGTACTTGATCCATTTTGTGGGGGTGGGGGTATCCTGATAGAAAGTATTTTGGCTGGACGTAACTGTGCCGGTTTTGATATTAATCCTTTAGCAATCATTCTATCAAAATCAAAAACTACATGGTTAGATAAAGGGGCTATTCAAACTGAATATAGCCGCATTATGACCGGAGTTACAGAATTGGTTGGGCATATTCAGCCCACAATTAGCGAACATGCTAAATATTGGTTTAAGGAAGATACGATTCCTGAACTTGCTGCTTTGAGTTATGCAATCAATGAATGTGAAGCGCAGGAAGTGAGGGATTTATTCCTCGCCATTCTATCTGCTACAGTTCGCAGCGTTATGTTGACTTATCGAGGTGAAGTCCGGTTACGCAAATTACAAGGCAAAGACCTGGAAAATTTTTATCCTGATACATTTGGGGTATTCAAAAATCGAGTTAATCTTGCTCTTAAACAAATTCCCCAGCTACCCAAGCATTGTATAGCCAGGGCTGAAATGGCAGATGCAAAAAATTTACCAGTAGAAGATGAGGAATATCATAGCATTATCTGTTCGCCACCGTATGCAGATGATACCAATGGCGTAGGATATTTTCAGTTTTCAAGGTATATGTTGGAATGGTTGGGAATGCCTCGAGAAAGTATCAATATGCATAAAAAGCGGTTTTTAGGAGGCAACAAAAACGGCAAAAAAGTTCCTCCATCGATGACCTTACACACGGCAGTGGCTAATGTCAAAACTCGTAGCCAAAAACATTATAAAGATGCAGTTGCTTTTTATGCCGATTATTATCATACTCTGCTTGAGATGAAAAGAGTTGTATCAAACTGGATCATTATTGTCATTGGCAATCGTGTGTTATCGCGTACCCTGTTTGATAATGCCAACATTACGCTGGAGTTATTCAATTCTATTGGGGGAGTAAAGTTTGTTGACTATTACAGTCGGACTATTCGAAAAAAACGTATACCCAATTTAGGTTCAGATGGTGGGGGAATTAGTGTAGAACACATCTTGGTGTTTAAGAAGGTTTAGCGTTGACAGCGAAATGTAGATTAACAATTCTTAAATTGATGCCACCTTTTAATAACATCCTTCATAAATTGATCTGGTTTAGGATCACTGAAAGAGAGTGCATAGATTTTTTTACCGGAAAGCGTTTCGTCTACACTTGGAGTTGTACGTAGATTGTATGAATAACAATTGTCAAACTGCCCATTTAGTTCAAAATAATTACGCTTCAATGCGCCTTCAGGATCAGAACGGAAACCAAGCTCTCCTCTTACCACCCCATCACCATGAGGCGGTGGAAAAGCCTTTGCATCTAAAGTGAAAAAGCCGCTCCAATAACCTGCTTCCATCATCGCTAGACTTGCAGGCACATCATCCTGGATTCTTTCAGCCAAACTGCTTTTTATGTGTACCCCGCCAAAAATTTTGTAAGTATCGTCGTTACACTTGCCTTCTAAAATTACATCCAATTTAGATTTTCCAACTCTGTCCGCAATTCCCATATCTTTCATTGCCTGCAATGCTTTAGCTCCACCAAGACAAGAAATGTGAATGTCGTAACTTTTTAAAAGCGGCGCATAAAAATTTACAAATGCTCGTTCCAATCCATAGCCGGCAGTTCGTTTCCAACTTTGATCGCTATATTGGATTAAATAGGAGCGATAAATAACATGCCACCATAGGTCTGCCGGATTAGCCTCAGGGCATTTAGATAGTGCGTAAAGATAAGCGTCGGCAACTGCATCTGACTTGGCTTTCGATTGCAGGTAAGTTTCAAATGTGTTTATGATGTTCTGGTAATTAGTTTCGTTAATACCCTCAATTTTAACGTCTACACTTTCTACATTTTTAGCATCATAAACTTTGATTATCATCTTTTTTGTTCCAGTTAAAAGAACTTAAATCGCCTGCTTTGAAACTCTTTTTATATTAAACCGAATAGTGCAATTAGGCAACAAAATATCTGTTTTCTACCAGGTGTAATGGTTATTTCACCAAACCCTGTACAATCCCCACAATTAAAAAGAAAGCAAAAGCCAGATCGACCAAAAAGTAAGAGTTATCCACCAGACCGTGGGCTAAAAAGACCGCCATGCTGCCCATCAGCCCCAGAATTAAAGGGTTGAATTGCTTTTTGAATAATTGCCAGGCATTGACCCAAAAAGCAAATTGTAACCAGAACAACACCGCAATCCCCCCGATACCCAGGCGAGTCCCAAAATCCAAAAACAGGTTGTGGGGATGGTTCAAGTCCGGCTCCTGCCAGGCTTCCGGCAAAATGTAGCGAGTGCGATAGTGGTAGAGAAAGTTGTCCAGGCCGACGCCTAACAGCCAGTGGTCGCGGAGCATAGCCCAGGAAGATTCCCACAACTTTAGCCGGAAAAAGGCGGTGCCGCCCTCGCTAAAATCAAACGCGGTGCGGAATCGCTCAGTCTGGCTAAAGGGGATAAGGGCCGTAACTAGCGCCATCAATCCTCCCGCAATGGCCGTAATGGCCCGGCGTCCATACTGTTGCCAGTCGCGCAATCCGTACAGCAAGGTCATAACCACAATGCAAATCGGCAATCCCAGCAGCAGAGCGCCTTTGGAAAAAGTTAAGTAGAGGGCAAAGCTGACAATGACGACCCCCAGGCCGTACAACCAACGCCGGTAAGGGTGTTTTGAAAAGATGACCACGGCCGGCAAAATAGGCCAGGCCCGGTCTAAAACCAGGGCCAGATTGTTGGGCGACCCGTGCCCTAACCCCAGCGCCCGCCGAATTCCGTCAGC